>RDXV01000299.1 GCA_004292695.1 Nostocales cyanobacterium
GTTCTAAAAGAGCGAGGATTCCTTGACACTTCGCTGGGTTGTGCCACAAGTGGTCTTACCATCCCTCCATGTCCGTTTCAAGTCTCCCAATGCCCTATGACGACTATACCTAAATTTTACCATAAAGCCGTCCTAGAAGGACGGGGCTTGTATCCCATTATTTTCGGTCAGAATTGACTATGGTTGCTATTAGTTATTTATATTTATGTCTACAAAAATTCCGTATTTATACAGTGTTTATACGAGTATTATTTTCAGCATACTAGAGCAAGTAAACAAAAATTTACATTGATTATAAGGATGCGTGGTTTAATTGCAGTGCAAATCTTAATGGTAGCGGTTGATTTCAATGACAAGGAATAGGATTGAAGTTGTATACAACCATCATCAAGCAATAGCTGTAAATTCTACATTTCGGTGTCAGCACAATTAAGTATAAACACTTATTCAATATGTAATCTTTCAGATATCTTTTTTGATTTAAGTGGGAGAAAATGCTTGATAAGTAGAATATATTTACACAACTAGGTCGCATCAAACCGAGTTATAAGGTAAACGTTTCCACTATTTAAGGAGTAAGTTGTGATTACAAATGGTGATTTGAGGGATTTTTCCTTACCGGAACTGTTACAATTTTTAGATTCAGGAAAAAAAACGGGTTTACTCCATCTTGAGTATCCACAGGAAACCCATGTAAAACCTAGACATCACTATATTTGGCTCAATAAAGGTCGTGTAATTGCTGCATCTGAACGTTCTGATCAACAAGGTTTAATGTTGATGATTACCAAGCGTGGTTTAATGAATTACAATCAAATCACTAATGTTACTAAAACTTCCGCTTGTTTTATTAATGAACCAATGGGATTATGTTTAAAATCTCAAGGTTTATTAAGTTCAGAACAGTTACAGTTATTGTTTAACAGTCAGGTTTTACGATCTTTATCTCAATTATTTCAGTTACCAGGGGGTACTTATAAATTTGAAAATACACCATTTTTACCCTTGGGAGAAATGACAGGTTTGAGTATGTCGGGGATAGAAGTGGTGTTAACTTGTTTGCGATCGCTCAAAAATTGGGCAGCTTTAGAAGATAGATTACCAGATCCTAGTGTGGGTTTATCTAGTGCCGTTAATAAACACCCAAAAGTGTTTATCAACTCCCAAGAATCACAAGTATGTGAATTTTTGAATACTCAGACTTCTTTAAATCAAATAGCTAGTCGGCTCAAAATAAGTGTCAACACTGTCCAAAAGATCGCCTTTAGACTGATGATCATTGGTGTAGCAGAAGAAAACTTTTTGGTTGCAGATCCAACTTCCTTTGATGATCAACCATTTACAATGATTGAAAAATCTGTAGGTGTAACCAGTGAGAAGTATCAAAAGCCAGCAATTAGTAAATCGTTCCTGAAAAATTTGGTTAGTTTTCTCCAAGCTAAAGCGTCATAACCACTCAGACATTCCACTCAGACATTTATTTTATTTATATCACTCAGGTTTTTTCAATATTAATTTTCTTTTTAAATAGGTTCAGTTAGTAGGCAATACCTACGATTTTTTCGTTGATTAAATACTTAATATACTAATTTATACCAAGTTGACTATTTTTATCTGTCCTATGGAGGAATCAGGACGTAGACAATAAATAATAAATAATTAAGTATTCCGATCACCTGACGAACTTGAATACAATTTTCCCTTGCTAATATAGCAAAAGGCAAAAGGCAAGAGGCAGTCATGCAAGAGGAAAAACCTTGTTATACTTAGGTTTAAAGTCCTAATTAGGGGATGCTGAATAAATGTAAAACCCAGATAAATCAAAGGTTTGAGGGTGATAAGCAAGAAATTAAGTGCAAGGTTTTTACAGGATATACGTT
>RDXV01000169.1 GCA_004292695.1 Nostocales cyanobacterium
ATTCCCCCTATTCCCTATTCCCTATTCCCTATTCCCTATTCCCTAAAATGGTTAGTGAAGTAAAACAAATCTCTGGTAACGCCGTTCCCTTAATTGGCAACGACATAGACACAGATCGAATTATTCCCGCCCGCTTCCTGAAAGCCATCACCTTTGACGGTTTAGGAGAAGCAGCATTTATAGACGACAGAACCGCCTTAAACGGTCAACATCCTTTTGATCAACCCCAATACCAAGGGGCAAAAGTATTAATAGTTAACCGTAACTTTGGCTGTGGTTCATCCAGAGAACACGCACCCCAAGCACTGGCTAAATGGGGCATTACAGCAGTTATTGGCGAAAGTTTCGCCGAAATATTTTTTGGTAACTGCGTAGCAATGGGTATACCATGCGTCACCGCAGAACCAACCACAGTTAAAAAACTCCAAGAATTAGTTACCACCAACCCCCAAGCACCCATTACCATAGATTTGGAAAAATTGCAAGTACAAATCAATGAATTTACCTCCCCAGTCATGATGAGTGAAGGAACAAGAACCGCCTTCATTGCTGGAACGTGGGACGCTTGCGGACTACTGGTAGCCAATGCAGCACAAATCAAAACCACAGCAGCACAACTACCTTATATTGCTTGGGGTAAATTAGCCGCCAGTTAACCACATATTTAGTAAATTAAAAGTTGTAAAAAATACCTGGGGTGGAAAATTTCCACCCTACATTTATTACAGATAACTATTGAATAATTATGGTCAACTATTGGTTAATGAAATCAGAACCCGCTGTATATAGCATTCATAATTTACAACAGCAAAAACAGACAATTTGGGATGGTGTGAGAAATTATCAAGCTCGCAATTTTTTAAAGCAAATGCAAATAGGTGATTTAGCATTTTTTTATCATTCTAACACTCAACCTCCCGGCATTTTTGGCTTAATGAAAATTGTAGAAATTGGTATTAATGATCCGACACAATTTGATCCTAACAGTGAATATTATGATCCTAAATCTACTTTAGAATCACCCCGATGGCAGACGGTAAAAGTAGAATTTGTAGAGGAATTTTCTCAACCAATTTTATTATCTACCCTCAAAGACAAATTTAGTGGTGATGAATTATTAGTAGTGAAAAAAGGTAATCGCTTATCAGTAATACCTGTGACGGAATTAGTAGCAAAAAGCATCATGAATATGAAAAATTGATTTTCTTCAAGAATAGTTTATAATTAGGTGAAAGATTTACTTGTCAGGATTTTGAATTTACAGCTTTGAGAAAAAACTAAACTATGAAATTACCTGACAATAGATTAGCTTCCCATACAAACAAAGGTTTTAGGCAAAATATATTTTATGCTTGATGGACCATTGCATGAACAACCTCGCAACCAAAGAGCTACGGTAATTCGTACAAGTAATGAATTTGTACTTTTAGAATGGCTCAAGTCTACTGGTAGATTGATAGCGCGAGAACACATAGAATCTGGTATTATCAGTGACGATGTAGAGGAAATCTCAGAAATTATTGATCTTGACGATTTAGCCTATGACGGTGATGATGATGATACAGTAATAGACTTAGACGATTAAACTGAGATGGTGGAAATCACTAGATAAGATGTAGTTTTTCACTCTATCGTGATTTCTGCCTAAATCTAAATTATTTGTTAATTAGCTATTGGTTAATTGCATACTATGAATATTGGGTGAATATTTGGTAATTACCTTTGATATCCATTGACAGAATTAGCACCCTGTACAGGATTTGTATACACGTTGGAATTTTGTAATTGATTGGAATTCAGTAATTGATTGGAATTTGGTAATTGACTAGAATTTGGTAATTGATTGTAATTGTAACTGTTGGAATTTCCCACACCTGATGGAATTGGTAAATATGGAGTGGTTGAATTAACAACACCTTGGTTTTGGTTAATTGGTTGAGGCAAATTCGGGTTATTAGGCACATTATACATGGGTGTATTAGATACCTGATTAGCTGGAATATTCACACCTGAATTTTGAGGCATTTGTAAACCATTAACATCTCTAATATTAGTTAGTGAACTATTATTGTTAGACTGAGAATAACCCATCTGTGAATTAACATCTGCACTATTTCTGTTAATTGGTTGAGTAGGAAGTGAATTTTTAATAGCTGCTTCTAAAGGATTGATAACACTTTGTTGATTATGATTAACATTGTGGTGATAATTTAAGTTTCTTACCCAACTGTTATCATCTTCTAACTCTGGTTTCACAGATGTATTCAGACTATTCAGACTATTAACCGGTAATCCCTGATTGTTTACAGTATCATCATTATAATTTAATAAAGTATTTGCCTGTTGTAGAAAAGGATTATTGACTATTAACGGTATGTTAGAGTTATTTGTCGCTACTGAAGTTTCTGATAGTTTTTGTTGATTAGTTGTACTACGTTGATTAATTATATCCTCTAGAAAATTTTCTTGATTTTGTTTAGGTTTACGCTTACGATTTTTAGAGTTATTAGGTACAGTAGTATTTATAGCTAAAATATTTGCAGCTTCTTCAACATCACTCAACAAACTCGGCAAATTATCAATATCTGCTGCAATAGCTCTCTCTTCATCGGAAAAGTTCATTTCCTCATTAATTGGTTTACTAATTGCTGCATCTTTACTATTATTTTCTCTATCCTTAGAATCAGCTTTTCGGAAAATGGAAAATCCTTTTTCTTCAATTTTGTCAATTTTATCATTGACTTTATCATTGACAATTTGAATTATTGGCTTAGACTTAAACCACAATTCCCGCATAATTAACATCAACACTAACAGAAAAATTCCTGTTAACCAAACACGCGGTTTTAAAACAACTAATAATCTGGCTTTCAGATAGCGTATGTATACTTGGGAATATTTAGGATTAGGCATAGTTTTTGTCTCTGAAATTTTGTCTCTGAAATATGATAAATATAAACACTGTGCAAATCTAAAATCTGAAATTGTTTATCTATGCAGGTAATAGCTGAAAATTAAGAGAACTTAAAAAAAATGCAAAGCCGTCTCAGAGAAATTAATCAAAAATGTATCTTATATATATTTTAACATGAAACCAACGTTTTATTCATTGCTCATTTAGTTTTTTCACAAAATTTTCACAAATTTTTACTTTATTTTTACTTTATTTTTACTTTAATAGATGATAAAGACTATTTTAGATGAACCTTCCCACTGGGAGCAGAGACTTTACCCCAACTTTCAATATATATACGTAAAAAGCTATGAATAACCTAGTTGTTTTCTCGCAGCTTCTAAAATTATGCGCTGTTCAGCACGGGCAATAGCCGCATAAGTATTTTCCACAGCTTCCGGTTCAACCGAAATAGAAGTAATTCCCCATTTAATTAATTTATCAATAATTTCGGGATATAAAACAGGAGCTTGACCACATATTGAGCATGGAATACCACCAGCTTTACTCATACTAATTAACTGAGAAATAGCAGTCATCACAGCGGGATGACGTTCATCCAAAACACTGGACAATTCACCGTCTTCTCTGCTAGATCCTAAAATTAATTGAGACAGATCATTAGTACCAATAGAAATACCCGCAACTCCAGCTTTGATATATTCTGGCAATAAAAATAATACACTAGGAACTTCTGCCATAATCCATACTTGAAAATGGGAATTTTGAGTCAAACCAGCTTGCTCAACTTTATGACGACAAAAGATAAATTCTTCTACAGTGCGGACAAAAGGTAGGAGCAAATGAATATTTTTGTAGCCATTTTTTTGTAAATTTGCCAACGCTTGTAACTCCACATCAAAAACTGTGGAATTTTGCACATAACTTAAAGTACCATGTTCACCCAAAATTGATTTATGTACAGATTTTTCTGCTTTATTAAATAAAGGAAAATCCTGTAATCGCCAATCTAAGGAACGATAAAAAATTGGTTTATGATTGAAAGCACGGGCAAACTTTTCTATTTGATCACATAAAACTGTTAATAATTCTGATTTTCTGCCATTTAAAACTAGCGATAAAGGATTTGCACCTTGGAAATTATTTAATATCATTAACTCTGAACGTAATAATCCCACACCATCTATAGGCAAATTTATTAACTTTTCAATCAAACTCGTTTGGCTAACATTAACAAGTAGTTGAGTAGAAATCATGGGTAGATTAGTATGATTGAAAAAATTATTACTTGTACTTATTTCTGTAGCTTTTTGGACTGTTGTTAAAAATGACTTCTTAACTTGTGTCTGAGCGAAAATTTCCCGATCATCTAAATACTCATTATTAGTAAGACGATATATTTCTCCTTTCTCACCATCAATTAATATTTTTTCACCATTTTTAATTAGCCTACTGACATTTTTAGCACTTACAACAGAGGGAATTCCTAATTCTCTGGAGAGAATAGCCGCATGACTGGTTAAACCACCCCTTTCTGTGACAATTCCCGCTACTTCATTTAGTCTAGGTAGCCAATCTGTAGTAATTGTTGGTGTAATTAAAATAACGCCTTTGGGTATTTGTTTAATTGCCAATTGTGAATTATTCAGAATCACGTAAGCAGGTGCTGAAGCCAGACCTCTAGCAGCACCTATACCTTTAATTAATTGCCATTTAGTATTCACATTTTCAGGGATATTTACTTTGTTAATATATAGTTTTGATGTTTGATTACTGTTAATGATATTCCATTTGATAGTTAAATTACTACCAAGTTTATCAACTAATTGATTACTCAGATTTATTATTTCTTGGACTTGTTGATCTGATAGAGCGTACTGTTTTTGTTTTTCTTCACCCAGATGATAAGCAAAACAACAATTATTATGATTACTTACAAACTCTCCAGCTTGCTGTTCCACAGAATAAGCAATAGTTTTATTACCTAGTTGTTTTTCTTTTATAAATTTATTTTTATCTTCAATATAGTAAAAATCTGGTAAAACATCACCTTTACTAATTGCTATTCCTAAACCATAGGTAGATTGAATCTCTGTACCATATTTATTAATTTTCAAGACACCAGATGCAATGACATTTTCTATAGGTTGCACCAACACAGCTAAATTTATTTGTGGTAAATCAATCCCTAATTTTTGCCAGTATAGTAAACTTCTAGCTCGAAATAACTGACTCCAGGTTTGTTTCAATCCCTGCTCAATTTGTTGCGGATGAGAAACACAAAAAGTTGACTCTAAAATACCAGAAATACTATCTACAGGCTGAATAGCAGATGATATATTTACACTTGGTCGCAGAATTAAAGATTGATAACCCCATGTACTTGCAACTTCAGCAATTTGATTCACCCAATTACTAGGTAAATTAGCCTCCATTACCTCTTGACGCAAACGCCTTGCTACCTGTTGAAGTTGCCGCCAGTTACCTACGTCTAAATGCAAAGAAGAATAGGGTAAGTCAGCCACTAATGACTCTGAACTGTGCAGCGTTTCCAAAAATTCATGCCAAGTATCTGCGGATATAACAAAACCCGATACTACAGGATAACCACTTTGCATAATTTGGCTCAAGTAAAAAGCCTTATCGCCAACATTAGCACGGTCTGATAATTTAATTGTGTCAAGCCAGTAAAGTTTATTCACTCAAGTTTTAGGTGTCATTTATATGGACTAAATGACTTTATGTTAAAGTATATCAGTAGTATTTATTAGTGATGTTACTACTATTAAGCACAGATTTTTTGCAATTAAACAACCAATACATTGATAAACCATTACCATATCGCCAGTAATGATTGGCTGAATATCTTTTTCAGACTGAGCTTTGCATTATTAATCGGTGGTATTATCGGCTGGGAAAGACAAATTAAGCGTAAGCCAGCAGGACTAAGAACTAATATGTTGGTTAGTTTAGGTGCGGCTATATTTACCATCACCGCAATTCAACTGGGGGGAGAAGAAGTTAGTGCTGAACCTCTCTCCCGCGTTATCCAAGGAATTGCCGCAGGTGTGGGTTTTCTTGGTGCTGGAGAAATTTTAAGGTTATCTCCCCAAACATCACAGTCAGTAGAAGTTCAAGGACTCACTTCCGCTGCTGCTTTATGGGTGGCCGCTGGTTTGGGAATTGCTGCTGGTTGTGGTTTATGGCAGTTAGGACTAATGGGTGCAATCTTAACTATTATCGTTTTAAATATATTAAAGAGACTAGAGAAGTTTTAATCAGTTATCAAGGGAATAGGGAATAGGGAATAGGGAATAGGGAAGAATTAACAAACTGTTCCCTGTCCCCTGTCACCTGTCCCCTGTCACCTTAGCAAAGACTAAAATAATTTTAATGCTTTGCTGAATAGTTCTTCATCATCTCTGGTTTTTAAAATTTCTTTGACTAAATTAATAAATTCTACATCACACGCATAATCATTTTCTAAAACCTTACTCGCTGGATGAAAACTGACATCATCTATATTGAGTTCATTGGTTGTACCTGTTTGTAATTTACCGTTTTCATAATACCAAGATAGACATTTACCACGTAATGTAAACTGAAACCAAATAATTTCATCGTTTTTTAATTCCAAGAAAATATCAAAATAGGGTTCTCCTCCTTGTAACCAAACTCTCACCGTATCTTTGTGATGGCCAGGTTTGAGTATTTTTGGTTCAATAGCTCTTAATGATGCACCCAGGGAAGCAATTTCTTGTTTATCTAATAACATATCTGATGATATAAGATTCATAGAGTTTAATTTTGTAGTTAAGTAGGTGGGCGTTAAAATTTATCGTTATGGCAAGGCAAAAGGCAAGAGGCAAAAGACAAGATGCAAAAGAATTTCAGGGATTTTAATTTTTGTAACATACCTCGGTTTTTTCAAGCCGACTTACTTAGTGAAGGTGAATGAAATATATAATTTCCTATTCTAATAAAGTACATACCAAATTTATTTACTATTCCCTATTCCCTATTCCCTATTCTAATATTTCCCCTGCTTTGACAAACAGAACCTGTGAGGAATTTAACCATTGAGAGTCAAAAGCTCCTAAATGTGTGGTAGTAATTAATGTCTGAAAACGGTCTTGAATGGCATCCAATAATTGATTTTGACGAAATGGGTCTAATTCTGCTAAAACATCATCTAGTAGTAGTAAAGGGGGTTCATTAATTACTTCTTCAATTAGTTGTAATTCTGCTAATTTTAAGGCTAAAACTAGGGTTCTTTGTTGACCTTGAGAACCATATTGACGAGCAGGAGTTTCATTTATATCTAATTTTACTTCATCTCTGTGTGGTCCGACTAAAGTTATTCCTCGATGTAATTCTATAGGAGTACGTTGTTTAATTTTAGCTAAAAAAGCTTCTTGAATTGTGGATGTTTGCTCTGTACTGATAGGAACATTTGGGACATAATTAATATGTAAAACTTCTTGACTATTACTAATACTAGCATGCCAAGCGGCGGCTATGGGAGCTAATCTTTGAATTGCTCTTTCTCGTCTGCGGATGACTTTTGTTCCTGCGGTAATTAATTGTGTATCCCAAATAGCTAGTTCTGTTTCTAAACCTTTTGTATTTGAATGCTGACAGCATTTTAAAAAGGCATTGCGTTGACGTAGAATTTGATGATATTGATGGAGAATGTGGGCATAAACTGGTTCGAGTTGAATTAAAAGTGTATCTAACCAACTACGGCGAACTTCAGGACTTCCCCTAACTAATTCTAGGTCTAAACTAGAAAATTCAACTGCATTGATAATTCCTAAAAAATCCATTTGTCGGCGGACAGTGTCACCATTAATAGCTACACTGCGGCGGCTATTTCTGCGGAGAGTTATTGTTAAATCACTTGTACCTATATCTCTGTCTAAGGTAGCGTTTATTTGGGCAATATCTTCTCCGTCTTTAATTAATTCCTTATCTTTGGCCATCCGGTGTGATCGCAATGTAGCTAACAACTCTACAGCTTCTAATAGATTCGATTTACCTTGAGCATTATTACCAACTAAGATAGTTTTAGCGGCATTAAAATCAATTTTCTGCTCCTGGTAATTACGAAAATGTCGAAGATGTAGAGTTTTTAGGTACATGATTCTAGGGAACAGGGAACAGGGAACAGGGAACAGGGAATAGGGAATAGGAAATAGGTAAAAGGTAAAAGGCAAGAAGTAATATTTATTTTCTCATCACCAATTACCAATTACCAATTACCAATTACCCATCACTAATTAAACATTTCTTTTGCCCATAAAACGGAAGAACAACTTTTCACATTCAATCCAGATCAACATCAAACTACTGAAACCAATACAAATTCCTAATTCAGACATACTCAAAACATGAGTGCCAAAGAAACTTCTTAAAGGTGGAACATATACTAACATCAATTGCAGTATAGTGGTGACAATCACAGAACCCAACACAAAAACATTAGATAAGGGATTCATTTCTATAATCAATTGATTATTAGAACGAATGGCGATCGCGTGACCCATTTGGGCGATACACAAAGTAGTAAATACCATTGTTTTCCAAGTATCAGTATCACCTTGATAACCCGCTGCATGGGTATAGTTATAAGCCCACCACATTAAAGCAATGGTAATAACAGCAAATACAATCCCAATTCTGATCATATAAGAACCTAAACCCCTAGCAAAAATACTCTCACGGGGGCTAAAAGGAGGTCGTTGCATCACATCTGGTTCTGGTGGTTCAACAGCTAAAGCTAAAGCAGGTAAACCATCGGTGACTAAATTCATCCAGAGAATTTGCAGAGGACTCAGAGGAACACCGCCCAAACCAATTAATGGTGCAGCAGCAATGGTAATTACTTCCCCAATATTACTACCCAAAATGTACTTGATAAAACGACGGATGTTAGTATAAACAACCCTACCTTCCTTAGTGGCAGCGACAATAGTAGCAAAGTTATCATCCAACAGCACCATATCACTGGCTTCCTTACTGACATCAGTACCGGTAATACCCATAGCAATGCCGATATCAGCCTGTTTCAATGCTGGAGCATCATTAACACCATCTCCAGTCATAGCCACAAATCTACCACGACGTTGTAGAGCTTGGACAATCCTGAGTTTATGTTCTGGGGAAACTCTGGCATAAATACTGACTAAATCAACCTGTTCTTCGATTTCTTGGTCACTCATCCGCTGTAATTCTTGACCAGTAAGAACTCTAGCATCAGCATCAGCAATACCCAAATCTAAGGCGATCGCCCTAGCAGTTAATTGATGATCACCAGTAATCATAATCGGACGAATACCCGCTTGGCGACATTCTGCCACAGCAGACCTTACCTCTGGACGGGGAGCGTCTAACATTCCCACCAAACCCAACCAGACTAAATCATTTTCTGAAGTATCTTCTGAACCCCCTGGAGGTAATTCTGTTAAAGGTTTATAGGCAAAACCCAACACCCGCAAACCTTGGGAGGCCATTTGTTCATTAGCTGTGAGAATTTGCGTCCGTTGTGCTTCATCTAAAGGACTAGAACTATCTCCTAAATAAATGTGAGTACAACGAGCTAAAGTTAACTCTGGTGAACCCTTGGTAAACATCAAATAGGGTTCAGAAGTCAATAACCCAGCGATCGCCGGATCAACACCATTAATCCCCGGATCGCCGGTAGTCACTTCCTGAACCTGAGCAATGACACTCATGCGTTTGCGTTCCGAGGAAAAAGGAAATTCAGCCACACGGGGTAATTTACTCTCCCACTGATCCTTTTCAATACTTGCCTTACCAGCCAAAGTCATCAAAGCGCCTTCGGTTGGATCGCCTAAAATTACCCATTCACCGGCTTCTTTTTGCAATACTGAATCATTACAGACTGCACAGGAAACCAACAAAGCGGGTATTTCTGGGTGTGTTTCTAAATCTATCTTTGCGCCATCTAATTGAAAATCACCTACAGGGGCGTAACCTTCCCCAGTGACACGGAAACTTTTTTGATTGGTGTAAACTGACTGCACCACCATTTTATTTTGAGTCAGAGTACCGGTTTTATCAGAGCAGATAGTAGTTACAGAACCGAGAGTTTCCACCGCTGGTAGTTTTCTAATCAAAGCATGATGGCGTACCATGCGCTGAGTTCCCAAAGCCAAAGTCACGGTAATTACAGCGGGTAAACCTTCAGGAACTACGGCCACCGCCATACTTAGAGATACTTCTACCAACTCCTGGAGATTACTAAAACCTCTAGCTTGGATCACACCAGCGATAATTACCAGCGCCACCAAAACTAAAGAACCAGATACTAAAGTATTACCCAACTGAGTCATCCGCTGTTGTAGAGGAGTGGGTTCACTTTCCACCGACTGCAACATCGTGGCAATTTTGCCCAGTTCTGTTTGCATTCCGGTATTAGTAACTAGAACTTTTGCTCTACCCTGAACAACTTCCGTACCTTGGAAAACTGAATTAATGCGATCGCCTACAGAAGTATCTTCTGGTAAAGTAATTTTAGCTTGCTTATTCACAGCTTCAGCTTCACCAGTCAGGGCTGACTCTCGGATCTGCAAATTAGACTGTTCTATCAACAGTCCATCAGCCGCAACTTGTACCCCCGCCTCCAGTAGCATAATATCCCCAGGCACAAGGTCTTTACCTTGCACCTCAGCAAATTTGCGATCACGAATAATCCTAACTTGGGGAGATGACAATTTTTTCAAAGCAGCCAAAGCCTTCTCCGCCCGGCTTTCTTGCACATAACCCAGGATACCATTCAAAATCACAATTGCCAAAATTGCAATAGTATCTTTAAATGGCACTTCACCAGATGTGAACTTACCTTGTTGCAAGGCCACAAAATCGAGAACCCCAGAAACTAAAGCCACACCGATCAGCATCAACAACATGATGTTGGTGAACTGATCGAGTAGAATTTCCCAAGGACTACGGCCACCATTATCTTCTAATTCATTAGTGCCGTATTTTTGTAAACGTTCTTCAACTTCTTTTGATGTTAAACCGCTGTCTGGATTACTATCAAGCAAGTTTAGAGCTTTATCAACTTCTAAACTATGCCAAACTGCGGTACTTTCAGGTAAAGAATGAGCAGACATCGTGTATTTTACAGGAAAGGGTTACAAAGTTCGATCATAATTGAGTGAAGGCAAGAATTCCATCAGCTATTAACTGGTGACAGGTGACAGTTGACAGTTGACAGTTGACAGTTGACAGGTGACAGGTGACAGGTGACAGGTGACAGGTGACAGGTGACAGGTGACAGGTGACAG
>RDXV01000170.1 GCA_004292695.1 Nostocales cyanobacterium
ATTCCCTATTCCCTATTCCCTATTCCCTATTCCCTATTCCCTATTCCCTATTCCCTATTCCCTGTTCCCTATTAACCAATAAGTTGTAATCAAGACAAACGATTATAAACATAATGAAGCGAAAAAAACATAGTTTTTTAGAGGTTTTTTGATAATTTTGAATTGTTGAGTATTGCAATCTGATAAAATTTGTAAGGTTTCTTTGAGCTAGGAGCAATGGGAACGACTGATGTAAGGATAGCTATAGATGCTATGGGGGGGGATTACGCACCCGGTGAAATCGTCGCTGGCGCACTGCGGGCGAAGGAAGAATTGGGGGTGAAAATCCTGTTGGTAGGTGATCCTCAACAAATTAAAGCTGTCATGCCACCAAAAACAAACATGACAGGATTAGAGATTATTACCGCTGAGGATGCGATCGCAATGGACGAAGAGCCTTTAACCGCTGTCAGGAAAAAGCGCAAAGCCTCCATCAACGTCTCAATGGATTTAGTCAAAAACGGTGAGGCAGACGCAGTATTTTCTGCTGGACATTCTGGTGCTGCAATGGCATCAGCTTTACTAAGATTAGGCAGATTACCAGGAATTGATCGCCCAGCCATCGGTACAGTATTTCCTACCATCAAAGCAGGAAAACCAGTATTAATCCTTGATGTGGGTGCTAACGTAGACTGTCGCCCCAAATTCTTAGAACAATTTGCGGTGATGGGTTCAATTTATAGTCAATATGTATTGGGAATGCCCGAACCCAAAATAGGATTATTGAATATCGGTGAAGAAGACACCAAAGGTAACGAAGCAGCCCTAAGAGCATATCAATTATTAAAGGAAAATAGCCAAATTAACTTTAGTGGTAATGCTGAAGGTCGTGATGTATTATCCGGTGATTTTGATGTCATCGTCTGTGATGGTTTTGTCGGTAACGTGTTATTAAAATTCGCCGAAGCAGTAGGAGGAGTAATTCTGCAAATACTGCGGGAAGAACTACCCCAAGGTATCCGGGGGCAAATTGGCACAGCAATTTTAAAACCCAACCTCAAACGTGTTAAACAACGCATGGATCACGCTGAACATGGGGGAGCTTTACTATTAGGAGTAAACGGTATTTGTTTTATCGGTCATGGTAGTTCCCAAGCACCTTCTATTTTCAGTGCTATTCGCATGGCTAAAGAAGCTGTAGACAATCAAGTATTACAAAGGCTACAGTCACAATATCAAATTCTACAAAGCGAAAGCAACTAGCCTTCTGTGGGCGATAGTACAGAGTCATTTGTCATTAGTCATTAGTCATTCATCAATAAAGTTTGCTGACTGCTGACTGCTGACTGCTGACTACTGACTGCTTCTTGACAACTGACACCTGACACCTGGAGAGATTAGGAGTGCTTAATTCATTTAATCATGGCATAGCCATTACAGGCAGTGGTTCGGCAGTACCAGCTACTTCCTTGGATAACCAAACATTAACTCAATTGGTGGAAACATCAGATGAGTGGATTACCACAAGAACCGGAATTAGTCAACGGCAATTAGCACTGCCACCGGAATCATTGACTACATTGGCTACGGAAGCAAGTAAACAGGCGATCGCCACTGCTGGTATTGAAGCAGAGGACATAGATTTAATATTACTGGCAACTTCCACACCAGATGACTTATTTGGGAGTGCTTGTCGAGTACAAGCTGAAATAGGAGCTTATAAAGCCGTCGCCTTTGACCTCACAGCGGCCTGTTCTGGATTTGTATTTGGGTTAGTTACCGCTGCTCAATTTATCAGAACTGGAGCTTACAAAAATGTACTGTTAATAGGTGCAGATATCCTCTCTCGGTGGGTAGATTGGCAAGATAGAAGAACTTGTATATTATTTGGGGATGGGGCTGGAGCAGTAGTATTACAAGCAAATAGTAGCGATCGCCTCTTAGGTTTTGCTATGAAAAGTGACGGCACACAAAACCACTTTTTAAGCCTGGGATACCAAGGAACAACAGAACAAGTCACACCAGAAATTACAGTACCCACAGGCAAATATCACCCCATTGATATGAATGGCAAAGAAGTATATCGTTTTGCCGTTCAAAAAGTACCAGAAATTCTAGACAAAGCATTATTTGAAGCTCAACTCAGCGTAGATCAAATAGATTGGTTAATCTTGCACCAAGCCAACCAAAGAATCATTAACGCTGTAGCGGATCGGTTAAATATACCTGAAAATAAAGTAATCAGTAACGTTGCTCACTATGGTAACACCTCTGCTGCATCCATACCCTTAGCCCTAGATGAAGCAATTAAACAGGGAAAAATCAAACCCGATGATATTATTGCCACCTCCGGTTTTGGCGCTGGACTAAGTTGGGGTGCAGCTATTTTTAAATGGGGCAAGTAGATGGGGTGATGGGGTGATGGGGTGATGGGGAGAAAAGATTTTTACCTGTTCCCTGTTCCCTGTTCCCTGTTCCCTGTTCCCTGTTCCCTGTTCCCTGTTCCCTGTTCCCTGTTCCCTGTTCCCTTCTTTACCAATTACCAATTACCAAATGAAACAAACTGCATGGGTATTTCCCGGACAAGGTTCTCAAGCCTTAAACATGGGAAATGATTTATTAGAAATCGCATCTGCTAAAGCTAAATTTGATCAAGCTGCGGAAATTCTTGGTTGGTCTGTGAGTGAAATTTGCCAAGAAGATGAGGAAAGACTTTCACGCACACTTTACACTCAACCTTGTTTATATGTAATTGAAAGTATTCTCGCTGACTTGTTGCTAGAAAAAGGAGAAAAACCTGATTTAGTCGCCGGTCATAGTTTAGGAGAATACATTGCTTTGTATGTGGCTGGTGTATTTGATTGGTCTGCCGGTTTACAATTAGTAAAGCGTCGTGCCGAAATAATGGATAACGCCGCTGGGGGAATGATGGCAGCGTTGTTAAATTTTGATCGGGAACAGTTAGATCAAGTAATTGCAGAAACTCCTGATGTGGTGTTAGCAAATGATAATAGTCCTGCACAGGTAGTAATTTCTGGAACTCCTGAAGCTGTGGAAACTGTAATGTCCAATGTGAAAGCAAAACGGGCTGTACCTTTGAAGGTTTCTGGTGCGTTTCATTCACCATTAATGCAAGCTGCATCTGCTGAATTTCAAGAAGTTTTAGAAAGTGTAGTTTTTCAAACTGCAAATGTACCTGTTGCTTCTAATGTTGATCCTGTGCCGGCGACAGATGGAGAGGTTTTAAAACAACGTTTAATTCAACAGATGACTGGTTCTGTAAGATGGCGAGAAATTGTTTTACAGTTACCAGAAATTGGCATTACCAAAGTTGTGGAAATTGGACCAGGTAACGTTTTAACTGGTTTGGTGAAACGGACAGTTAAAGATATAGAATTGCAGAACATTAGGAATAGTGGAGAGTTGCCTGGTTAGAGGAAATTAATACACCATTAAATTAGGCTGAGTCAATACAACCTTCAGGAGTTGATGGATATGACAACTGTATATAATGGACAATCAGGTATCATTCATACAGAACGGGGACTAACTATAGCCGGAACTCGGATTACTTTGTGTGATGTAATGGACTATGTAAAAGCTCAGTATCCACCTAAGTTAATTCGTGAAAAATTGGGACTAAGTGACGCGCAGGTGAATTTGGCTTTAGACTACATAAAAACTCATACTGTGGAAGTAGAAGCTGAATATCAAGAGTTTCTCCAAAAATCAGAAGAAATTCGCCAATATTGGCAAGAAAAAAACAAGGATAGATTTGCCAAAATAGCGACTCAACCTGCTAAAGTGGGTCAGGAAGATTTGCGTGCAAAACTGCAATCTTGGCAGGAAAGCATCACATCCTAATTATGAATTTTCTCATTGATTACAACTTAACAGGGGACTCGGTTTTATTTTGGGGAACACTTGCGGCTGAAGGTTGGATTTATCTTTTATCAATTCGTTTTTTTACCTTTAAACAAGCCGGATTAGCAACAGATAGCAGTGACAGAATTGTATGGCAATTTGCTCAAGCAAACCAAATGATTCTGATCACTGCTAACAGAAATATGAAAGGAACTGATTCATTAGAGCAAACAATTCGAGAGGAGAATACAGATACTTCACTACCAATTATTACTATTGGCAATCCTGATAAATTTGATGAGCGCATTTATCGAGAAAAATGTGCGGCTCGTCTGGTGGAGATTATATTAGATATTGAAAATTATATGGGAGCAGGTAGAATTTTTATTCCTTGAAATTTTTTATTAGAAGTAGCAGCTTAGGTAATATCTACCCTAATAATTAACGAGGTTTTGCTGTGCCACGTCGTGGAAATACTATAGTGTGGTGTATCCATGTCCGTAGAATTTCTATTCTCCATAAACTGTATATATGTTACAATCTGCTTTAGTATTTATGATGAGAATAGAGAAATGGAACTCAGCAAAAAAGAACGTAAAAAACTGATAGGTATTATTAGTAAAGCATCAGGTGTAGCTCAATATGCCTTAGAAGCGAAGATGAGTGATGATCAAGTTATTGAAGCGGCTAAATACCGTGATGCCTTTTTACTGATTAAATCAGCTAATAATTTCAATCGCTATTGTCAAGCTGAAAAAACCGCTGAAGCTAACGCAAAATTGAAGAAATTTCTAAATATTGAAAACTCGGAATTATTTAAAGCGGGGCAATGGCTGTTAAATTCTTTATCCAAGACTGGTGTAGAAAGAAAACAAAGTTTATTAGAAAATAACTTAGTTCATAAAGATGATTATAACCAAGCTGTTTCTGATTTAGGTGATGTAATTAATGAACAGAAGTATGGATTAGAAAATAATAATAATGAAGCAAAACAAATTATTCGTAGTCTTGAAAATAGAATTGATACTCTTTTACAGCAGCAAAGATTAATTCAGGAATATATAAAAAACAACCAGGGAATTAGTTCCTGGAATAATATCCAGAAATACTTACAAAACAACTTAACAGATGAAAAAGCTAATTGAAGGAATTAATTACCGAGAATGGCAGCGACGTAATACAGAGAGTTTTAATCAACTTACTAAAGTTCAGCAAAAAGAAGCAAAAAAGAAAGGTTATCATAATGTTGGATGGGACAAAGTAATCAATTCTTGGAAAATAATTTGCCAATTTACTAAGGTTGTGACTTTGTTTGAGCATAAACTGAATAAAGGAGATGTAGTTGGGGCTATTGACCAATCAATTTGTGAAGCTAATCAAGCTAAAGATTTAGCAAATGAAGTAATTATTACTTTAGAAAAAAACGAGAAAATTCTTAAAAATTTAGCAGAGAGAGCTTTAAGTAAATATCCAACTTTATAATTCAATAACAATGAATAAAATAACTAAATTACAACTGCAAATTTTATATACAGCAAGTGAAATCGCAGAACTTTGGAATTATAGTCAGAATCTGGCTGTAATTAATCACCCTCAGCATGGATTAATTAGCCCTAACGATTATCGTACAATGAAAAAAGGTAAACCATGTCCTTACTGTGGTCAAAAAATGACTCATGGTCAGGAATATAAAACTAAATCAAAGCTAGAAGCTAGAAAGCGAGGCTATGAATATATTAATGACAAAAGTGAGAAAACAATTAATCAGGCTGGTTTAATCTATTTCCACCCCAATTATGTCACTCTAGACCACAAAATTAATAAAGCACGTTGTCCTGAAAAAATGTTTGATTATGAAAATTTACAGGCTATTTGCTGGAGGTGTAATGTGAGCAAAGGTGATGATAATACCTATGAAATTAGACATACGTTTAATTATTTAGAATGTCTAGCGAATGAAGCTATAGATCGTTACAAATTACTTTGAAAAAATAATATCAATAATCATATAAGTAAGAATTTTACCAAATTGCACATATTCAATTTTTACATTTAACCCAATAAATTTAACCCAATAATTAACCCAAAGCGATCACTATAGTTTATCCTAGACCTTAGTCTTATTCAAATTGTTATCCGTAAGCAAAGAAAGCGAACCTTTGATTAGTTTGGCATATCACCAAGTTTTCAAGTTGTATGTAGTTATCCATACATTACACGCTTTTACTGACGGTAACATTCATTAATGGTGTGTAAAATTGCCCCATACCTGGCCACTGTTTGACACTCCCATCATTTCCATTCACAATCACAAATTAATTAGTGCAGAAAACTACAAACATTTACATGAAACAATATCCCAGGACATTAGCCTTACTATACATTATTGGTCCAGTGTTAGTAATATTTACTCATTTAGGAGCATTAATTCCCTTATTCACAGGACTATCACTGAGTGCCATTATTTGGGCAGTGTTTCTTTATATGATGAGAATGATGGGTATTACAGCCATTTACCATCGGCTAATTATTCATAAATCTTATCAAGCACCAGCAATAGTTAAATGGGTGGGTAGTTTTATTGCTGCTTCCGCAGGACAAATGGGGCCTAATTGGTGGAAAGGTCATCATATACATGGACATCACAACAATTCTGATCAACCAGATGATAGTCATTCTCCCCATACACCATTTACAGGTTTTAAAGGCTTTCTGTGGTCACAATTTGGATGGCTTTTTTCTAGCCACTTTTTCCCCCCCCTCCTTCCTGCGGATGTAGAAGCAGATCCCGTACTGAAAATCATAGATAGGTTACATTTTGTACCGCTGATCCTCTTGGGAGTAATTTCTTACTGGATAGGGGGAATGGAATTTTTCGGAGCTTTTTGCCTGAGTACCACTGTACTTTTCCATTGTGTTGCCTTTGTTAACTCTCTTGCTCACATATTTGGTGATCAACCTTTTGTTAGTGGTGACAACAGCCGAAATAATTGGTTTGTGGCAATACTTACCTTTGGCGAAGGGTGGCATAATTTACACCATACATTCCAATGGTCAGCCCGTCATGGTTTTTCTGTCAAGGAAGGAAAAGTTGTCTACTTAATAGATCCAACATATCAATTTATCAGACTTTTGGAAAAACTCAAATTGAGCTCTGATCTGAGAATACCTTCCGAAACTGCAATTTTACAAGCTACACCAGGTTTCAGTAAATCCACACAAGTTACTACTGATGCCTTGAGTTCATCAACTATGTTGTCAAAGTAGAAATTTAGAATGTCTGTCACCAGAGAACGCGAACCTTTTATTAGTTTGGCACTTTACCACGCTTTCAAGTGGTCTGTAGTTAGCCCAATGTTACACGCTTATTTTGGCGGTAAAATTCATGGGGTAGAAAATGTTCCTAAAACCGGACCAGTGGTAGTAGTTAGTAATCATGCTAGTTATTTTGATCCTCCCATTGTATCTAACTGTGTTTGTCGGCCTGTTGCATATATGGCCAAGGAAGAATTATTTAAAGTGCCGGTTTTAGCCCAAGCGATTAAATTATACGGTGCTTATCCCGTGAGTCGTGGTAGTGCAGATCGGGCTGCGATTCGTGCTGCTTTAGAATATTTAGAAAATGGTTGGGCTGTCGGTGTGTTTTTAGAAGGAACTAGAACAGAAGATGGGCGTATTCATGACCCCAAAAGAGGCGCTGCACTATTAGCAGCAAAAGCAAAAGCACCTTTATTACCGGTCAGTTTATGGGGAAGTGAAAATGTTGTCAAAAAAGGTTCACCAATTCCCCGTAAAGTGCCGATGACGATTAGAATTGGTAAATTAATTGATGCACCCACATCTACAAATAAGGAAGAATTAGAAAAAATTACTCGCAGATGTGCAGATGTAATTAATGAAATGCACGACTTAGGAAGATAATTTCAGTGATCAGTTATCAGTTATCAGTTATCAGTTATCAGTTATCAGTTATCACTGTTCACTGTTCACTGTTCACTGTCACCTGTCAACTACTTAAAGCCTTAATAAAACGTTGTAAACTCTTAATTACACTGGGTTTTTTCGTGGGTGTTCCTTCACTGGTTTGTGGTTGTCCTTTCATTAAAATCATGTCTATTTCATCACCGGATGGTTTATTAGGTAATTCCGCTATTTTTTGATATTCACCATCGCTTTCTAACCATATTTCCCAGTCTCCAGGATACGCACGCATGAGGGCGCTTTCTTCATCAATGGGACGCAGATAATAACAGGATTCAATGGTACTAATAAACCGTTTCCGGGTTTCTCTTGCTGCATAACCAATACCCACTACACTGGAGTCTTCCAACCGGGGGTTTAAGATCACAAATGGACGTTCACCAATAAATTCACAGAGTTTTTCTAATTGGGGTACTTCCACATTTGTAGGGGAGATAAACAGAAATATTTCATCTTCTGGTTGAATTTTTGACTCTAGGGAAGCCATTCTTCCTGTACCAATATCTAAAATTTTAAAAGGTACATCTGCCCAATCTCTACGGGCTAAAGCGGCTGCACCAGCATCAGCAAAGAAGACTTTTAACCGAGATTCATATTCAGCAAATACAGGTAAAAACTGTTCAGAAACCGGCATAAATTTGAGTTCTGGGAAGAGTAACTCTACTTGAATGCGAGTTCTACCATCTGCTAATGCTGATTTTACCGCATCACGGGACTGAGCGATCGCATCTTCTAAGGTTTTGGGTAGTTCAGCCATAATTTACCAATTGATTTAGTTTATATTTTGATATTACTTTGACATTTAATTTTCTCATCATTGTCATTCTGTGACAATTTTTTCTCAGAAGTTATTCTCAGAAGTTATTGTTAAAAGTTATTCTCAAGAAAATTATCAAATTTACACAAAGTTTATAATATCATAATTTGAACAATAAGTATATTTTCTTGAATTAATGATTTTCAATGACAAGATTTATCCATGATCAATTTTCAAAAGATTATTTAGAAGAACTCCTTAAACCCTATGGAGAATCCCCAATAAGTTAAAGATGATATAATTAAAAAGCGTACTAAGATACTGGTGCTTTATTCCCATAATCAAACTTCTGATTTTGCGAATAATAGAGGCAAATACCTCTTGGGTGAGTTCGATTCTCACAGTACGCATTATCACCAATTCTCAACAAGTAAATAGCACCGGAAGCTGTGCGCTGCTCACAGTCAAAATATTAATTTTCCGTTCAAAAAGTGTTTTACTGCTATTTTTTTATTGAAAATAAATTTCAATTACAGATAACTTGCCACTTCCTTAACTAACTCGATTCTCTGGAGTCGATCCATTTCCATTATCTTCTGTATCAGGTTTTTACCTAGCAAATCATCATCAATGCAAATAAATTTTGTATGCGTCTCTAAACAGCTAATTAGTTTTAAGATGCTTAAACATTGAGATTCAGAGTAAGGGTTGGTGTTCATATTTTTAACCAAAATTATATTTTATTATCGCTTGTGGATCACCGTCGTACCTTAACCTACGACCGGGAAGGTTTTGATCCACAATCAAAATTTAGCGATTTACAGATTATGCTGTAATCCAACAGTTAATGTGAGTAAAACAAATCATGGCAGCACCAATCAATACAAATGCCACTAACTTAGAAGGTCAGGTCTTTGAAGTAATGCAAGCCTTACAGTCTCTAGAGTTGGCAGTTCCCACCGAGACAAGACCCAATCAGGTAACTATAAATCCTGATTTTGAAGCTTTAACGGTAGCATTAGCCGTTACATTGCCTATCACATTTGTTACTGGCAATGGTGGCAGAATGGAAGTATCAGCGGGTACTTACTTGTAGTAATTTAACACCTGACAAATAAAAGTCAAGGATCGGTTTCCTTGACTTAGAAATGTAAAACAAATCATTCACAAGGTAACACATAATGGCTGATGCAGTTGTTCAATATATCGAGATGAAGGGTGGCGGTAGCAGTTTTAAATATGCTTGGCACGCTGTATCCTACGGTTCTATTGCTGCTAAACTTGGAATAAAAGTAGCCAAGCCTACAGAACAGGGTTTAGTGTTTGGAGCTAACTCTCCCAAACCGCCAGAGATTAGGATTTCCTATTATAAACAAGGAAACAAAGGGGACACCGGATCAACTACTAGATTCTGTGCTTTAGATAAATTAGACGATGTTTTAAATGGCTCAATTCGAGGACAGCAAATCAAAATAGGTACAAAGTCTTTTGTTATTGCTAACGTTTCTTTGGCTGGTTAGTTATTAACTAATTTCTCTGATTAGATAGCCTAAATATTTAGGCTATTTTTTGTCTTTTGACTTTTTTAGATTACCCGATGTTTTTAGGTAATTCTCAAAACTTTTAACAGAATCTTCCGTAAACCACCAAACACCATTATTTCTAAAACCTACCAATCGGCGACGGATAAAATGATACCTAACAGTAGACTCATCAAAAAATAATCTCTTTGCAACATCTTTTAAGGATAAAAGATTACCCTCCTTGAAACCATTACATTTAATCCGTCGTGGCATTTTAGGTGTCATATTAATATTTTTTCACCCACTTAGGTTTATCTTTCTGTCTGCCTTTGTCCCAGAATTTGACAATCCGACATTCAACTTCAATCTGTTTCATGGGGACTTTTGACTCAACTCTCCCTGATTTACTGAGATACCCATTACTTAATTTAGATGATTCTATTAATAATTTTGCAGCTTCTAAAATCTTCATTCCTTCATTCTCATTAGCTGCATGAATTGTTATTTTACTGTTATCTGCCAGCACATAAATGATTTCCCAATTACCCTTTCTATATTTAGGAAATGGTGAAACATCAGGACCATGATCCTTATGATGTGGAATTGTTAAGGTGTATTTTGGAGGGTTGTTCTCGCCAGGCTTTGATCCAACTTCCCTAAATTGATAAATTGCCTGTGGTCTGGAATGCTCAGGACGCAACAACCAAGAGTCAGGGATTGCTACATAATTATCATCATTGTTTTTTGCTAAACAAGCATCTCTAGAAAGTTTGTAGATTGCCTCATAATCAGCTTTTATTGTGTCTGCGTTACTAGATGATCCATCTTTATTAGCAATTGCTTTAACGGTAACTTCTTTCTCCTTTGGAGCAAATGATCCATCTTTTTGCTGTTCACATTCACAAATTTTAACCTTGATATCTACAAATCTCACATCAGCATCCTCACCATCTTTACCATTCTTTCCATCAATACCGTTTCTACCTGGTAAACCATTAATTCCATCTTTACCATTCAATCCGTTTCTACCTGGTAAACCATTAATTCCATCTTTACCATTCAATCCGTTTCTA
>RDXV01000171.1 GCA_004292695.1 Nostocales cyanobacterium
GAAAACAAAAATGTCTGTATTCCTTACCTGTTCCCTGTTCCCTGTTCCCTGTTCCCTCTCCCAAATATAAAATTTATTTTGCACGACTACTTATCAGAATTAAGGATTTTTAAACTATGGTTTTCATCTATCAAAGGACTGTAAAATTTTCAGATACTGATGCGGCAGGAGTGGTTTATTTTGCTAATACTTTAAGTATCTGTCATGAGGCTTACGAAGCATCACTGAGACAGTCAGGTATTAATATCAAGACTTTTTTTACACACCCAAATATTGCTTTTCCAGTTGTTCATGCCAATGTGGATTTTTTACGTCCCATGTATTGTGGTGATGATTTAATGGTGAGTTTAATACCACAGAAAATAAGTGTTGATAAATTTAACATTACTTATGAAATTACCGTAAATCAGGTAATGGTTGCTAAGGCGATGACTAGACACGTTTGTATTGATGCCAATAGTCGTACTAAGCAGGAATTACCAGATGAGATTATTTCTTGGTTAGAAACGAACCGCAGAGACGCAGAGGGCGCAGAGAGAAGGAAGTCGAGAGAGGAAATTATGTAGTTATTGATTATGTAATTGTTTTGCTATTTGATGTAGTTGTTGACGGTTGATTTTCCCTTGATTATTTCGGGGTAGGTTTGGTAGGGAAATCCAATGTTTAGGAATTTTGAATTTAGTTAGTTGGTTTTTGAGTTGGTTGATAATTTCTATGTGGGAAATGTTGGGGTTTTTAGGAGTATAAATTGCTGTTAATGCTTGTCCCCAATTTTGATCAGCTATGCCAATTACACATATATCTTTAACTAGGTTGGTTTGTCTAATTACTGCTTCTATTTCTTCTGGGTAAATGTTTTCTCCACCGGAAATTATTTTGTTACTGCTACGTCCGATAATGTGTAAATATCCTTCTTTATCTAAAAAACCTATATCATCTACTGAAAATTGCTCGGTTTTTTCCCACAGTTGAGGATAGTAACCCAACGCTAAAGATTTAGCTTTAATGTTGATGTTTTTGGTGATGGGATTTATGGTAATTTGGGCATGGGGGAGAATTTTTCCACTGTTAATTTTACCTTGTAAAAATTCTGTGGGTTTAAGGGTTGCTATTTGTGAAGCTGTTTCTGTCATTCCATAGGTTGGGGCAAGTTTAATCTGATGAAATCTGGCTTTTTCTAATAATTCTGGCCATGCTGGCGCACCTCCTAAAAGGACGGTTTTAAAGTTACTTAACCAGGTTGTTAATTCCTGATTTTGTAATATTCTTTGTAGTTGTGTTGGTACTAAGGATATGCAAAAATCTGTGTAATTAAGATTAGGAATAGATGTTAATTCTAGTTGTTTTAATGAGGTAATTACTAATTTTCCTCCGGTGCTAAAACTGCGGATAAACTGCATTAAACCACTGACATGATATAAGGGTAATATACAAAATGAGTTAATGTTATTTAATTGAAAATATTCCCTAAAACCTTGAACGGAAGCGGTTAATGTTTCCCAAGTATGTATAGTAAATTTAATTTTTCCTGATGATCCGCCAGTGGGGATCATAATTGTGTTATGAATGGGTAATGGGTAATTGGTAATTGGTGATTGGTAATTGGTAATTGGTAATTGTAAATTATGATCAAATCCCCAAATTAGATCCGGTTGCACTAAGTTTAATACTTGTTCCCATTCATGGTTTCCCCAGTCAGGGTTACATAAAAAAACTGGACATTCAGCAGCACAAGCAGCTAGAAAACTGGCTAAAAATTTAATTGGTTCTCGTTCAGCTAAGATAATTTTTGGTGGTGTTGTTTTTTGGTATCTGTCAACTAATTGTGAATATAATTCTGTCGTTATTTGATAAAATTTATCTTGATTTTGATGTTCAATAAATAACCAATCATGATTTTTTATATTTTGTAAATTTTGTAAAGTTTCTAAAATTTCTAAACTTACTAATTTTTGTTCCATAGATTTTCTAACCAGTTTAATTCTGTTTCTCTAAAATAATGTTGTACACCAAAACCTAAAGCACGGTGATAATTAGATAGTTCTAATGCTAAATTGAGTGCAGCTTTTCTACCAATTTCGGTTTCAAAAACAGAGGAAAATACTAAATCAATTGGATGTTGCTGACAAAATTGTTTTAACCGTGATGGTGAACCAACTATAGCAGGTTTAATGACAAAAATACCATGCCATCCCTGTTGATAACATTGTTTTAATTGTTGTAATGTAGCGATAGATTCATCTAAAGCGATTTTAGTTTGATAAACATTACTCAACTCTAACATTTCCCCAAATTTATCCGCAGATAGGGGTTGTTCCAAAAATTCCACCTGTTCAGAAAACTGATCACAGATACTCAACCATAACTTAGTGCTATCAAAATTCAATCCACCATTAGCATCTAAACGTAACTTTGCTGATGATGGTAACTGAGAAATTAACAACTTAAAAATTTCTATTTCTGTATCTGTATCCTCAACACCGATTTTCCATTTAAAAGTGGTATAACCTTGATTTTCTAATATTAAACATTGATTAATAGCATCTTTACCTGATGGTAATAAACCGCAAAAATCCAGATTTTCATAGTTTATTAATTGCTGATTTTTCTGTAAACTAGCTAAAGCTGATTCAAAAGCAAATTGACAAGCGGGTAAAAAATCTGGAATCTGAAAAATACCATCTTGACTAATTTTCCCTTGTAACTGAACACAAAAACTTAAAGCATCTTCCATAGTTTCCGAACCGAACCAAGGGAGAGGAGAAACCTCACCAAAAGCGACATTACCATCACTATCTACCAACCTAATAATAATACATTCCCGTAACTTCCAAACTCCATAATTAGTAACAACAGGACGGATAAATTCCTGGCTAAACAATCTAAAATCAAACAAAAAAATCATCTTTTCTCAGTAACATTTGCCTCTGTGGTTATTTAAAAATCAGGTGGGAAAACCCACCATTTAACAATCAAACTTTCAAAAATCAAACTAACCCAAAATAAACCCCACACCAAAAAACAAACAACTCCAAAAATGCACAGCAACAGCAATAAACTTAGAATTACTGACCTTTTCCGGTAAATGATGATTAGTTAAAACATGACGACATAACTTAACAGCAAAAGGTAAACTCAAAAAACTTAACAAAGTCCAAACAGGAAACATTTTCAGCAACACAAACAGCAAAATTAAAGGATAAATAATAGCCGTAAACCAAACCAAAACTTGAGCGCCTTTAGCAGTTCCCAAACGGACAATAGGCGATCGCTTACCGGCTGCAATATCATCTTCAACTTGGTGAAAATGGGAACAAAATAAAATTAAACTGGTGACAATTCCCAAAATTGTCGAAGCTGCTAAATTAGTAAATGACCAAGATTGAGTTTGACTGTAATACACTGCGGACATTCCCACAGGTCCAAAAGCAAAAAAACAAAGAAACTCCCCTAAACCTTGATATCCTAAGCGAAAAGGGGGACCCTGGTACATATAACCGAGAAAGCAACATAGTAAAATTAAACCAATAACCATAGGATCTTGTTGCAAAAAGGCGATCGCCAAAATTGCCAACAAACCCAAACCTAAACACAAATTACCCAACCAAAACATCAACCTTTTATTACCAGTTAAATTCACCAAAGAATGATGTTTATTTTTATCAATACCTGTGTCTGCATCAAACACATCATTACTGATATTTTCCCAAGCTAAAATCAAAATAGCCGCAGTCATAAAAACTGCAAATATCACACCATTAAAATTCTGAGTATCTGCAAATGCTACCGCAGAACCAACCCAAATTGGCATAACAGCAACACTATACATCGGCGGTTTAATAGCCGCCATCCATAACTTATACTTGGGTATTGATAGCTGATTTGTAGTCATCAAATTTTCACAGTTGAATTACTAAAAAATAGATTTTACCAATTTTATAGTAACCTAAACCCAACTATAAAATATAATTATAAAAACAACTAATTAATCATTATTATCTGCGTTTATTTGCGTTTATCTGCGGTCAATTATTATTCAAATCTTACTCTTCATCACTGGATTTGAATTTTGTATTATCATGAGTATTTTATAGTTTACACAAACACTTAATGATAGTAAATTACCAAAAAATGCTAATTTTGTAATTGTTGGTTTACTAATGGTTAACAAAAATTGACTTGACATTTTCAGCCATAAACATTATTCACTCTGAGAAACCCCAGAACTAAACAAATGTGAGGCTGGTTAAAGGTAACAGGATATGCTACCTATAGAAATACGACCACAACACAACACATTTTAGGAAGATAACTTAAAAAAAATTAACTTATACATCCATGACAATTTCACCATGTCTCAGCAACTTCTTTTTAGACTATAAAGAATTGCATCAATTACTGTTAAACGTTCAAGAAAAGTGCTATGAAACCCAAAATCGCTACATAGTTAGTATTTCCATACCGATAGATTTGATAGATCCGTTAGTGGTATTGGATAAATTTTCTCAAGTAAATACATTAAATTTTTACTTTGAGAATAAAAGTAAAGGTGAAGCTATTGTTGCTATTGATGCTGTTACCAAACTAGAAATTACCAGCAAACATAGATTTAGTCAAACTGAAGAATTTATTAAAGATTGTCTGCAAAATGTTATTAACTTTGGTGACATTAATCAACCCTTTGCAGGTTCTCACTTTTTTTGTAGTTTCAGTTTTTTTGATCACCATCATCAATTAGATTATCCCTTTCCATCGGCTACTATTTTCTTACCTAAATTGCAGGTAGCAGTGAAAAATTCTGCTTGTTGCTTAGTTGTCAATTACCTAATTCATGCCCAAGTTAATATATACAGTATTCTCAAAGAAATACAAACCAAAATTAAAAATTTACAATCCTTAGCTAACTACACACCAAACACAGAAATATCTGCTACTAATCTCATAAAAAACCAAATTAATAACCCCCATACTTTTAAACATTCAGTATTATCAGCTTTAGCAAAAATTGAATCCAACTACTTAACAAAAATCGTTTTAGCCGATGCTTTAGATGTGAAATCAATTAAATCATTTAATTTATTCAAATCCTTAAATAACCTCAGACAATTACATCCTAATTGTTATATCTTTTCTACCAGTAACGGCAAAGGTAAAAACTTTATCGGTGCAAGTCCAGAAAGACTAATTAGCATTCAAAACCAACAATTAATTACAGATGCTTTAGCTGGTTCTGCACCTAGAGGTAAAACCCCTACAGAAGATGCTGCTAATGCTAACAATTTAGTTAATAGCAACAAAGAAAAACACGAACATCACCTAGTAATTGATTTTATCACTCAACGTCTTTCACAAATTGGATTATTACCACAAATTTTAGCTCCCAGGTTACGACAATTATCTAATATTCAACATTTGTGGACACCCATTACAGCAGAAGTTCCTGATCATATTCATCCCTTAAAAATAGTTTCCCAATTACATCCTACCCCCGCGGTAGCTGGTGCAGCTAGAGATATTGCCTGTACAGAAATTCGCCGTTATGAAAACTTTGAAAGGGGTTTATATGCTGCACCTTTAGGATGGGTAGATGCAAAGGGAAACTGTGAATTTATTGTGGGTATTCGTTCAGCATTAATTGATGGCGATCGCGCTAGACTTTATGCAGGTGCGGGTATCGTTGCCGGTTCTGATCCTGATAAAGAATTTGCCGAAGTACAACTCAAATTGCAAGCATTATTAAAAGCCTTAGTTTAATCAGTTATCAGTTATCAGTTATCAGTTATCAGTTATCAGTTGTCAGTTGTCAGTTAATATTGTCTCTTTGATATCTCAATAATGTCAAAGTCCCCCTTTTAAAGGGGGATATAGGGGGATCAAGAATTATTAACTCAATTTCCCTGGGGATAATAGTAATTTTGACAACTGCTAAACCCATCACTCCCAGATGTTTGGTAATTACCATTAAACTCAGTTTTAACCTCAGTTTTAAATCGCTGAGGAGTTTGATATTGATATCTTTGCTGGCGGTTTCTTTGATTAATAGAACCAGGGTAAACCCTAACTCTCGGAGAATTTGATAAATTACGTGAATTTAAAACTGAGAAATTACTATTATTTCCCAACCAGTAGGTATTTAAACGCCTTTTTTTGGTTTCATAATCTTTATCAACCAACCTTACCCGATACTGTCCACATCTGGTAGGTTGAATTCTAAATTTTTTCTCTCCATTGTCAGAATTATCTAAAATTTCTATCCCATCAGATATTTCCCTATTTCTGCGAGAATAACCACTATTGATCCTTAAACATTCCTCTTTTCCCGTAGCGGGGTTAACCCAGAAACTTAAACATTTTGCTTCTGCGGTAGCAGGTAATAAAAACAATGGTAAAGTAGTCACGGATATGCAAAGGATGGATAAATTGGAAAGGTATTTATACATATATTTAACCAACGCTATTTATAAATTAGCACAAATAAAAAATACTTGTAGGATACTTGTCGGGTGGGTAATTCCCACCGCTAATTATCAATTAATCTGATTCTAGATCCCGATGGGTAAAGGATTTAGCATTTGCACCAGTGTAGTCTTTAACAATGTGACCATCACCACACATTTGATATTTATATGTTACCAAACCTTCTAAACCAACAGGTCCGCGAGGTGGCATTTGTTGGGTACTAATTCCCACTTCTGCACCAAAACCATAACGGAAACCATCAGCAAAACGAGTAGAACAATTGTGATAAACTCCCGCTGCATTTACCAAAGATTGAAAAGTTTGAGCAGCAGTTAAATTCTCGGTAACAATTCCCTCAGTGTGTTTTGAACCATGTTCACTGATGTGAATAATTGCTGCTTCTAAAGAATCTACAATTTTGATTGCTAAAATCAAATCACTATATTCTGTTTCCCAGTCTAAATCCGTAGCTGAATTAATCTCAGGAAGAATTGCTAAACTACGTTGATCACCTCGTAATTCTACATGATGTGATTTAAAAACTTCGGCAACTTTGGGTAAAAATTCCCCAGCAATATCACTATGAACTAACAAAGTTTCAATGGCATTACAAGCTGCTGGATATTGAGTTTTAGAATCAACTGTAATGTTAATAGCTTTTTCTATATCCGCTGCTTTATCTATATAAAGATGACAAATTCCGTCAGCATGACCTAATACTGGAATCCGGGTATTTTCTTGGACAAATCTGACAAAAGAATTAGAACCTCTAGGGATTATTAAGTCTACATATTTATCTAATTTCAAAAGTTCTGAAATTTCCGATCTGGTAGTTAATAATTGCACAGCTTCAGGATCAACAACGGTGTTAGATAATCCTTTTTTAATCGCTTTCACAATTGCAGAACAAGAATTAATAGCCTCCTTTCCACCTTTGAGAATTACACCGTTACCTGATTTAATTGCTAAGGAAACTATTTGAATGGCTGCTTCGGGACGTGCTTCAAAAATTACACCTAAAACACCTAAAGGACAGGTAATACGTTTGAGAATTAAACCTTGATCAATTTCTCGATGAATTTGTACCTTTCCTACAGGATCATCTAATTTTCCTACATCTTTAACTCCGGCGATCGCGTCTCTTAATTTATGTTCATCTAACTGTAAGCGTTTATAAAGAGGTTTAGCGATTCCTTCTGCTGTTGCTGCTTCACAGTCAGCTATATTAGCTTGTATAATTTCATCCTTAGCAGATTCTAAGGCCAAAGCGATGGCGTTAATCGCCTGATTTTTTTCCTCTGAGGAAATTACACCCAGTTTACTAGCTGCTAAACGGGTTTTTTGGGCAATTTCAGTTAAACCAGCAACTTGTACAGTATTCATTACAACAATATTTTCACAATATCACAATCTTAATATTAGTCATTAGTCATTAGTTATTAGTTATTGGTAAAAATCTTTTATTTTCTCTGTTATCTGTCAACTTTCACTTTTAACCGCTTTGTGTGGTTTCAATCCCTAATAGGGAGTATTGTAAATTGCGATTGTTGCGAAGGTAATGGCCAGCGCGATTCCTGACGTTTCAATCCCTAATAGGGAGTAATGTAAATTGCGATAAGAAAGTGAAGTGATTGAAGAAATTAGGGATAGGCGTTTCAATCCCTAATAGGGAGTAATGTAAATTGCGATTAGTATCATTAGTCAAAAAAAAAGTTATTCAATGTTTCAATCCCTAATAGGGAGTAATGTAAATTGCGATCCACCAATTCCCGATATTCCACTTTGGGCAAATTTGTTTCAATCCCTAATAGGGAGTAATGTAAATTGCGATGTGATGTTCCGTTCAAGAATCAAGTCTTCCGCGTTGTTTCAATCCCTAATAGGGAGTAATGTAAATTGCGATAGTCCGGCGCGGATATGAGCGTGGAGATTAACTGTTTCAATCCCTAATAGGGAGTAATGTAAATTGCGATAATCATAAGGAGTAAAAGGAATACTCACCCGTCTAGTTTCAATCCCTAATAGGGAGTAATGTAAATTGCGATAGCGGCATCCTGAAAGCCTGTCTGTATTTAGTTTTCAAGGTTCAATTGCGCCAACGACATAACCATAGTCCATTTCAGAGATCGTGTCAAGAGCAAAAAACGCTCAAACCCAGACAGCGTAAGGTGCGCGAGTGGTTAGACAAACAAAACAACCTCCAAGTCAAGCCCATCAAGAGATACAGGCATTTTTTGACAGAGCCAAATTTTTACACCCACCCATTCGCGCAAAACACCAGTCACCAGTCATCAATCACCCATGACTTAACTTAACCTTAGCCTGTTGCCAGAGTGCATCCAACTCTTCCAAACTATAATCTGTTAAAGGACGATCCATCACATCTTCCATTTTTTGTAACCTTTGAACAAATCGTAAACTTGTACCTTGTAAACCCGCACTCGGATCAAGTTTATGCCATCGCGCTAATTGAATAATTGCAAATAACAAATCACCTAATTCTGATTCCTGTCTTTCCTGGGTTTCCTCAGCTAAGGCTTTTTGAAATTCCCCTAACTCCTCATGAAACTTATCCCAAACTTCCTCCACATTATTCCACTCAAACCCAACAGCAGCAGCTTTTCTAGAAATTTTCATAGCTGCATCTAAAGGTGGCATACTGCGCCGATAACGATCTAATTGATCACTCAATTTTTGACTTTCTAAACTTTCTCCCTTTTCCGCAGCTTTAATATTTTCCCAATTTTGCATAACTTCATCCATATTTTCTACCGTCACATCACCAAAAACATGAGGATGACGACGAATCAATTTTTCAGAAATACTTTCAGCAACTTCTTTTAAAGTAAAATCACCATTTTCACTAGCTATTTGTGCCTGTAAAACTACCTGTAATAATAAATCTCCTAATTCTTCGGTGATCGCCTTTTTATCTCCTGTTTGAATCGCATCTACCACTTCATAGGCTTCTTCAATTATATACGGTGTCAGACTTTCAGGAGTTTGTGCTAAATCCCAAGGACACCCACCATCAGGCGATCGCAATTTTGCCACCACATCAATTAATTCTTGTAACGCTGCCAACGTTGGATTGTGATTTTCTGCCATAGTAAATAAACTCTAAACTCTGTATTTTAGATCCCCGATTTCATAAGTCGGATATCTGGATATTACGTTTTTATCACTTAGTGCGACTTTTGTTAGTTCTGGTTTGAGAACGACGTTTACCACGACCATTAACTTTAGGTTTCTTCATTTTGCCACTGGGTAGTAATCCTTGTACACCTTGTTTTTTAAACCTTTTATAAGCTGAACCAGTCCAGTCACTCAGAGAATGACTCATAGCACCCAGTTCACACCCCAAAAACAAAGCGAAAAATTCACCATAATATATTGATATAGTGCGTCCCACATTTCCCCAAACTTCCCCCCAATTCAAAGCCACATTACCCAACTTAGCGAAAATAACCAAAACCAAAATCGCTACAACAGCTAAAAACGTACTCAGATAAACAACTCGTAAAGTAGTACCAATAATTGGACCATGAGATAAAAAAGACCGATGACGCAAACTTTTTTGGTAAGGTAGCCATAGCCAACGCAAAAACCCCCAGCGTTGAAACTGACGAGAATAAATATCCAAGTCAGGTCCAAACATCAAACCACCAAACATAAACCCACCCGCCACCAACAACGTCACATTACTGCTGCGAGTAACAACCAAAGTTATACCCGCCACCACAGGAACAGACCAAATAGTAATGCGATCATGTGTTTGTCCAGAAGGCATATTTTAGAAGTCAAAAGTCAAAAGCCAAAAGCCAAAATTGAACACTGAGTCAGTATAGCCGACAACCTCCCACCTACTCAAAAAAAATTTTCAAAATTTTTCTCAAACCCCTTGCAAAATTTAAAAAGCCTGTGCTATATTAATAAAGTCAAGAAAACACGGGCGGTTAGCTCAGTTGGTAGAGCGCCTGCCTTACAAGCAGGATGTCATCAGTTCGAGTCTGGTACTGCCCACTTAAAAAATAAACATCTGAACTCGTAATATCAGCAGCTTACATCTATTTTGTAGGCTGCTGATTTTTTTTGTCAGAATTTTTCTACCATATCAGCTACTAAGTAGTCGTGCAAAATAAATTTTATATTTGGGAGAGGGAACAGGTAAGGAATACAGACATTTTTGTTTTCACTCGATATGTTAAATTAATTTTGCTTGGGTACTTAACAAATTTACTATTAATATTTTTCTGTCAAGTCCTATTGACATTTTGTAACAAACTTGTTATATTTGTTTACATAACCTAAAACTTAAAAAACTTAACTACTGCACTACCGATAATTACACGATTGGTAGCAAACAGAATATATTGAAAGTTTTAAAAATACTGTGCATTAGTGCAGACTTTTGCATCGTCATTCGGACTTCTCCTATTCACCCCGGCCAGTTTCACCGGGGTTTTTTATTGCCCAAATTTTAATTAACTATGACTAAGCTGTTACGCACCTAAAGTTTATAATCCTAAAATAGTTAAGTCTTGTGGGGTGGGCATCTTGCCCGCCATAATTATACAAATTAAATGCACAACAG
>RDXV01000032.1 GCA_004292695.1 Nostocales cyanobacterium
GAGGATTAAGTTTGTTATGTATGAGAACCTGCTGACAAAGTGCTAAACCTTGATTCCAAGCGTGTCTAGCTACTCCTGCGTGTTGTGCCAGTAGTAGTCGTTGCTGCTTGCTTACCTTCAGTTGGGTCTTGAATCCTAGTAGCATAATTGTATTTTACAGCCAAAGAAGCACACATAACAAGAGCCGATGACTTTAACTGGCAGCATAAGTCAGCAATTGTTAGTAATTGTTAGCTTTTGGCTTACTGTTAATTAACCCTACAAGGTAATATTAATCCAGCAATTGAAAATCTGTAAATAGCTATTTGGGAAGATACCCGACTTCTTTGGTTATTCTTTTCATAAATTGTTAATTGATCGCAGAAGTCGAGGATATCATTGGGTTTTAATTAACTATCTTCTATACTCATCTCCACAGTCACCAATTAACTGATATAAGTCCTGTGACTGTTGGGAAATCTTATCTATTTTTTCTATGTCTTCCCCATCTAAATTAAACCCAAATACCCGCGCGTTATCTGCTAAATGTTCGGCAATTCCTAACCTTGCACCCACAATTACACCACCTACTGCGGGTTGATTTAAAATGTAATTTACTGCAACATTTGCAATACTCACATTATGTTTATCTGCGATTTGTTTCAGGGTAGAAAGTAACTCTTGAAATAATTTCCAACCACCCCAAGCATTAATCATATTTTTGTATTTCTTTAAGCTGGTTGTGTTTAAATCAAAACCACTGGGTTCAGGTTTTCCTAAATATTTTTCTGATAACAAACCACCACACACACTACCATAAGTAAATAATTTGATGTCATGTTCTTGACAAAATTTAGCCATATTTACCTGTGGTCTTCTGTCAACTAAGGAATACTGCACTTGGTTGGAAACAATCTTAATTCCCGCTTCTGTGATAATTTGCAAATGTTCTGTGTCAAAGTTAGTTAAAGCTAAATGTTTAATTTTGCCCTCTGTTTGCAATTCTGCCATATATTTGAGAGCATCTAAATAATTTGGATCACGATATTCCCACCAGTGAAACTGCATTAAATCTAATGATTTCACATCCATTCTTCTGAGAGAAATATTAATATTTTCCTCTACTATTTGTTTCGTCATTCTCCCAGGACGGGGGACCCATTTTGTAAATGTTTGAATATTATTAACCGCTGCTTCTGTGCGAGTTGCGATTAATTGACGACGAAATTCACCAATAAAATCCTCCGCAGGTCCATAATGATCTGCTAAGTCCCAAGTTGTAAAACCAGCGTCTACATATTCAAACATAGACTCAATGGCAGTTTTGGGATTTATCCTACCATGACCACCGGACACTTGCCACATTCCATTTAAAATGCGGCAGATTTTCAAATCAGGAGTAAATTGTAAATAACTTGTTTCAGGTAACATGATATTTTTAATGTTATTGTTTGTTTGCTTATTTCCAGTCTTTTTCTGCTTGTTCCAAAACATAAGCTGCTACATTTTCAATTTCTGGAGATGTCAACTTTTCTTTATATGCTGACATATTATTTTTACCATTAGTGACGATATTTTGAATCGCCTCTAGGGAATCCATACCGTATCTTTTTAAAGCATTCTTTTTTAAATTTTTACCCCTCCTAATAATGTTACCACCATTGATATGACATCCGGCACAATGAAAGCTAAAAATTTCTGCGCCATTTTGGATATCAACAGCATAGACTGGAGAAGTAAGGTTAACTATCCACAAACAGAATGTGAATAATATCAAAAGTGTGATTTTTTTCATATTTTCATAATGTAATTATAAATTGTCATCTTTCCACATTTACAAAGATTCAAAATCAGCAGTAAACCCAGAGAAAGTAGCACATTGTTCTGAAAATTCTTCCGCATCACTGACATCTTCAATTTTATATGCCATAATTCTAGTTCCATCAGGTAATTTCTTAGAAGATATGACTTCACTTTGATAGTTTTCTGCCATTGTTTTAAATTCAGCACTGTGAATTTTCCAAGCATCTCCAGAACAGGTAATATTGATACGCCACATAATAATTGATTGTTACTTAACTCAACTTTAATTATTTATCATCTCACAATTTGAAGATTTTTGATCTTATTTTTGATCTTATTTCTAACTTACTTTGAAATTACCTTGAAATCATGTTTTAATATTTACTGAGGTAAAATTTTAATTAGTTCATAGTCGTTAATGCTATCAATTACTTTATGTTTGTAGTTTAAGTTGCCAGGGTTCTGTGTATAAATCCAGGCATATTCAGAAGGTGATAATTCTGATATTTCATTAACATTTTTGCCGGGAATGGGGGTGTAAAAATAGATTAATTCTGCATATTTACTAGCCCATCTGACAAAGTGAATAGGCTGATTTTTAGTAATATTTGTAATTGTCTCTTGTTGAAAAAATGTTTTAAAATCAGGATTAAAATTGCCCAATAAACCTAAAATACCAGCACTAGCTATAGACAACCAAGCGGAAAATAACCATGCACATATCCAAGCATCAGCATTGAGATTTTTATAATTAAAATGATGGCGTAATATCCAAATTGCAGGAATAGTTAAACAACTCAATCCAGCAATAATCGCTAAGATAATATAACTTTCAATATTCTGAATACCTAAGAGTGTATCTAACAACAGAGCGATTAAACCGAATAGGAAAAATACTAACCCAAGTATCCCAAAACCATAACTAAAATTTCGAGGTAGAGAAGATTGTAAATATCCGAGTCTACTTATTTGATACATTTTACCTAACCACTCCAAACCCAGAGATGCAAACATGGCAATAAAGGGATAAATTCCTAAACTGTAATGTGAGAATCGAGTAGGAAATAAACTAATTTCTATAAACAAAACAAGGGGGAAACCAACTAATAATAATTGGTATTTACGAATCGGGTAACGAATTACTGATACTACTCCTAAAATTGCAAATAAAAACCAAGGAAAAGATTTTAAAGGAATATTCCAAATATAAAAAAGTATATTATTTCCATGTTGTTCACGACTACCAAGATGTAACACAAATTCTAATAACTGTCCGATACTACTACCACCATAACTACGCCAACTTAACAACAACCAAATGAATGTAGGAATTAAACCAACTAGAAAACCCACATATAACATCGGTTTACTAAGATGACGATGGCGGTAATTTTCGCCAATTAAATAGGGTAATAAAGCTATCATTGGTAAGAAAATCATAAAACTTCTCATCAAGAAACCTAAACCAAAACATAAACCCACAATAAAGTGATAATTGATCTGAGATTTAACTTGATATCTATATCTTGGTGTAGATTCAGATTTTAATAGATAGAGAATTGCCGTAAACACTAATAATAATGTAGGAATATCAGGAGCAACTAAGCGACTATATTGTAACCAGAGAAATTCCACACTTAAAATTGCTGCGGAGAAATAACCTAATTTTTCACCTAATAATATTTTCCCGATTTCATAGATAACAAATATGATTAATATTCCTGCGATCATTGCGGGTATTCTGGCGGTAATTTCACTTACGCCAAATAACTGATAAAAAATAGCAATGATCCAATAAAAACCAGGGGTTTTATGATGGGCATTTTCCCAAGGAGAAATCCAATTTCCTGATTCAAACATTAACCGCGCCCTAGCTGCATAAAGAGACTCATCATGAGCCATTAAGCTAATTTCCCCAGAATTAAATAACAATAAAGGAATTAACCAAAGGCATATACTGACATAAGGAAACCTAAATATCTGATGTTGTAAATTCCAAAGTAAAGGTGATTTGTAAAACATTGCTATCATTAAATAATTTGTTAAATGACCCTGAAAATACCTAATCTCTTGTCTTTTTACTTCTTCTCTCCTTGTCTTCTGTGCCTCTGTGGTTCGTTGATCATAAAAATCAGGTCTAAACTTCCTTTGAAATGCAAAATCACCTAAATTAGTATACAAAAATAGTAGAGTTAAAAAAAATTTTTTCAGTAGATACCTATGCTATTACGTCCAGATCACCGTCTCAAATTAGATGACACAGATGATAGACTATTCTACGATTATCCGCGCTTCGTTACTCATGTTGATGAAGGTTTCATTCAACAATTAACAGACTTGTATCATCAGCGACTAAAACCCAACACTCGGATTTTTGATATGATGAGTAGTTGGGTGTCTCATCTACCGGAAGACATGGAATTTGATCATGTAGAAGGTCATGGATTAAATGCAGAAGAATTAGCACGCAACCCTAGATTAAACCATTACTTTGTGCAGAATATCAATACACAGCCTCAGTTACCCTTAGCAGATCAAAGTTTTGATGCGGTTATTAACTGTGTTTCTGTACAATACATTCAATATCCAGAAGCGGTGTTTACAGAAATTCACCGCATCCTTAAACCTGGTGGTGTGGCTATTTTTAGCTTTTCTAACCGGATGTTTTATCAAAAAGCTATTCAAATTTGGCGAGATGCTTCTGAACCGTCTAGAGTTGAGTTAGTTAAGGGTTATTTTGCTTCTGTTCACGGTTTTACCAATATTGAAACTATTGTTAACCGTTCTACAGCACCGAATTTTTTACAATGGTTGGGTTTACCAGGGGGAGATCCTTTTTATGCGGTGATCGCTTACCGTCAATAATATATCTACCAAAAACTAAGTGTTTCTGAATACCAATCATGATCAAAAGTTAAATTTTTTGGTGTTAAGAATAGTTTGAAGCGGATAATTGCCTCAAGTCTCAACCATAACAGGAGAAAGAAGACATGATTTTATTTCGTGGGCGAAGAATTTTAGCTAGTTTATTACTATGTCTGTTATTGCTGACTACTGCTTGTGCCACTAAAGCACCTAGTCGTTTTGATCAAGTGCAACAGGAAAGCACTAAACAAAAAAGCGGTCAGGCGGTTGCTAAAAATGCTACCCAGGGAAGTGAGTTAAACAAGTTCTTTCCTGAAAGTGATGATGGTTATGAACGGGTTTATACTCAGGAGAAAAAAGGCTTTTCAGGAGCAAATTTGAAGAAAGATGGTAAGGTTGTGGCTCAATTAGCTATTTCTGATACCAGTAGCGATGCCACAATTGCTTCTAAATATGCCAACAGTACCAAAAAAATTGAGGGTTATCCAGCGGTAGAACTGGGTAAAACCCAAACTTCTATTTTGGTGGGTAAGTATCAAGTGAAGGTGATTTCTAAAGATCCATTATTTAACGCTAGTGATAGGGAAGATTGGATTGAAAAGTTTGATCTTGATGGTTTGGCAGATTTGAAATAGCCAGTTCTTGAACTTACAAACAAGTCAAAAAATATTGAGGAATAGAATTTTATGAGTAAGCCAATTTTTGAATTAGTTGATGAATTACCAACTAGCGGTTTGACAGTTTCTATGTTAAATGCTTTGGATTTTATCGCTCCCGGTGAATGGCAAAATACTGTGGGTTTTGTAAATACAATCAAAACTGTTACTGGGGAAGATGATGAAAGTTTAATTCAAACCATTGGTGAACGAGCAATTTATTTATTTAATGATAAGTCTCAAGGTTATCAAACTGCTTTGTGGCTTTATCAAACTGTGGATGGTACAGATAAGGCTTTGGGTGCAGCAGCTTTAGCTAATAAGGTGGGTCAAAGTATTCCTTTGTTGGGTTTTTTAAATTCTATTACCCCTAAAGCCGATAAAGCCCAAGCGATTGATTTAACTTTAAAAATTGTGGCTGAATTAGTCGCTTTTTGCCAAATTAATGGGATTCCTGGTGATAGTATTGGGGATTTTGTGGGTGCTTTGGGAGAATACAGTGGTGAGTCAATGATTCGTATGGCTGCGCTAATTGCTGTAGATGGTTTAATTCCCCTGGGTCCTGATTTTATCGAAACATCTTTATCTATGCTCAGTAATATGAAGCCAGAAGATTTACAGGGGAATGCCACTTTTAAAACCATGAAAGATGCTATTCCTGGTAATGGTATCGGTGGAAAACTGGACTTTCTTGGTAATAGTTTAGATTCTGTGAAAGGATGGATGAATGGTATTGTTAGTGCTAATGCTTTAACAGCACAAAAAGTCCTGAATAATTTTGGTGGATTTTTAGATTTTGCTGATGACAAATTAGATTATGTGGCAGCATTTCTCGATGTGTCTACTAATTACTATGAACACACTGGTACGCAAACTTTGGCTAAACGTCTCATAGAAAGAGCTTTTGCGGAAATTTAGCTATTAGCTTTTGTAGTTATTTGTGATGCGGGCATTTTGCCCGCTATTACAAGGGCTGAATTTTGGTAAAAGTGATGATGACAAAATACTCTACCTATCGGATAAAAGTTGCTAACCGTGATCGTGTTCAAGTTGAAAAATGGAATCATGAACATCAAGATCAAGGGCAACCGTTTGGTAAATTTCAATATGAAAAGTTAACAGAAATTACTCCTCTTTTGTTAACAGCTAAAAATAATGAATTAAATGATGGAAATGTAACGCGAAATCTGGGAGAGGCGTTATTTAATATTCTGTTTGATGATGTATTACGGCAAGATTTTATTAATTTTTACTATCAAGTAGTTCAGCAAGAAAAACAACTTTTGCGAGTGGAAATTGATATTGATGAACAAGTTATACCAGAAATTGCGGCTTTACCTTGGGAATTTATGTGTGTACCAGCACAGGCTAATTCGGGTATAATTTGGATGGTAACATTGCCTAATATCGTATTTTCCCGGAGGCGATCGCAATGGCAACCAGCACCACCAATTCAATTAGAACCCGATGAAAAACTCAGAATTGCATTAGTTATATCCGCCCCTTCTGATTTACCACCGGTTGTCTATGCACCAGTACAAACAGCTTTAGAAAAACTGGCAACGGAACAATCAGAAAAAATAGAATTATTACCAATTTTAAATGCAGCAAACCCAGAAACAATTGATAAAATTCTTACCAAAGCACCCCATATTTTTCACTTCATCGGCCACGGGAGAATGGAAAATGACAATCAACAAGAAATCGGGGAAATTGCTTTAGTAGATCCCGATTTTGACGAAACAATGTGGGTGGATGCAAATTATTTTAGTGAATTATTTAATCAACATCGTCCCGGTGTTGTGGTTTTACAAGCTTGTGAAGGGGGAATGTTATCCGCTTCTCAATCATTTGTCGGGGTAGCTTCTAAAATTGTCCAACAAAATATTCCCGTTGTGATTGCGATGCAATATGAAATTTCTAATACTACAGCTACACGCTTTTCTAAGAAATTTTATGAAAGTCTAGCAAATGATGCACCAGTTGATATATCAGCGCAAAATGGTAGAAGGGGAATTGCATTAGGACCAACTCAATATAAAAAACGTGATTTTGCTACTCCTGTGGTGTTTATGCGGGTAGAAAATGGATTTTTGTTTACCAGAAATTCTCAAGATTCTACATCAATAAATACTCCTACTCAAGAGAGAAGTAATGTCTTTATCATTAGTGGTTCTCAAGTAGGAAGTATTGCACCAGATGGCACAATTATTCATAATCATTTTCGCTAAAATCACTCAGATAGAGGGAAATAATTACGTAGATCATTAATTTTTGCATTTTGGTTTATCTTTGAATATTGGCGTATGGGCGATGAAGTACCATTTTTATTCTGAAGATTCATCTCTTGCAAAATTTCCGGTTCTAATTTTAATATTAAATCATCAGTAATTTGACAAATTCTAATTCCTTCATATCCAATTAGTGTAGACTCTTGTGGCTTTGTTGACTGTTGTTGATTTTCTGTTATATATACTGCTGCACGATTCATACCCACTAATTCCCATTTTTGATTAAAGACTGGACTTCCTGAAGAACCATTATCTGAATCAGTTTCATAATAAAGAAAATCTTTATTAATTTTAATAATTCTATTATTTGTTAAAACAATTTGTTTATATTCTCCTTGTGGATGTTGAATCATAATTGCTGGTTCTCCTAGTAATATATTTGGAATCCAATCAAAATCTTGAGGATCAATATCTCTGATTTTATTTGATTTATTTAATGTTTCTTCAATTTGTTTTTGTATCTCTTGATCATCATCAATAGGGATCTGATATTTACTTAATATTTTTTGACTAATAGGAGGTGAAATAATATTTTGGTCAGAGTTAAGTTGAATAAAGCCAAATAAATTCCCAGCTTCTTTTTCAATCGGTTTACCCAATGATAGTTTTTCACTTTTTGATTGTAATTTTATCAAGGCATAATCTAATTTATTATTAGTGGCTTCAATCTTAGTTAATTGATAATTAATTTGTTCGCTCTTCCGTCCTAATGAGTCATATTCATATCCAAATTCTGCAAACATATAACTAATATATTTTAAATCAATTATATCTATAATATGATAATTTGTTAATAAATAACTACGCCCTACTAAAAACCCTGTACCAAGAGGAATCTCTTGTTTTAAATTAAAAATCCTCTTGATTTGTTCATAATTTTCTTGAATTAATTCATAATTTTCTCCGTCTTCAGCTAAATGTAATATTTTTCTCAAGTGATTTGTAGTAATAGGTTCTTGACCTGCATTTTTTAACCTCTCATTTTCATCTAGTAATAAATTTATTAATTTATCGAAAATTTTATCTTCTTTTCTTTCAGAATTAGTTTTTAATAAAATCCTACAAACCGCCAATCCTTTTTCAATTCCTGCCTGTAAAGTAGAAAAAGGTAAATAATCACTTTCCCCTACTGCTAACATGGGTTTAGTTTCTGTCGTTGGCAAAGGTTTATTTTTGTTTAATCTTTGTTTGATTAGGTCTTTAAAATCTTTCCAAGGTAATTCTTGTTCTTTATCCTTCCAATAAGTGTTATGATTAGGATTAGTAACTAACCCAAGAAGAGGAAATAATGGGAATCCCAGTAATGTAATTCCCTGAAAATCGTGATCGGTTAGTTGATTGGTTGTCATCTGTGTTTACCTAAATAAATAACTTTTTATGAATCAACATAAGACTAAAGATATCTTAGGCAAAAAATTTTCTCAACAATCTCTAATACAAATGTTGGACAATTCAAGAGCAGGGCAGCCTTTGTTGCCAAAAACGCTACTTGTAGTCTTAATGATATTATTCATAACAATATCAGCTTTTTTTGTCGCTTCTCTAAGTTATATAGTAATTCTTAATATTTTAATTCCAAGTCATTATGAGAAGTCAGTATCCTTATCTGCACTTAACTCAAATCTGGAATTAAAATCATGGATTATAGTCAGTGTTGCCTTTATTGCTATTATTTTACTAACAGTTACAACTATCCTCCAAAATATTGCTCAAGGATTAAAAATAACAATTTTATTTTTCGGTATATTTTTTAGTTTATCTATGATCTTTAGATGGCTAGACACAACATATATCATCGTTACTCTATTTATCAATTTAATTTGTCTTATATTATTTATAGTTAGCTTTTTATCTGTAGGTCTATTTTTTAAATTGAATTATGTGTTAAATCAAAAAAAATATCTAATCTTTTATAATCTATTGTATTTATCAATATCTTATATTTCAATTGATGCCATTTTTAATTTAAGATTATTAGATAATCCACAAACGATATATCTGAGAGACAAAGGTATTCTGCCTAATTATATACTACTATATATATTAGTAGGAGACACTTTATTTAGTTTATTTATATTAATTCTTAGTTATTTAGCTACCCATTATAAAAATAATTTCAATTTTTTCCATACTTGGGCGCTAACAATCGGAACATGGGGTGGAACATCTTTTTACAATTTAGACCTCAGCAATGTTAACTTCCAAAATTCTCAACTTCACAACACAGATTTACGAGCAAAAAAACTCTATCGTACCTGTTTTCAAGAAGTCAAAGGATTAGAAACAGCAAGAGTAGATAATCGTTATTTAGATTTAGATATTCCCAAAGTAAAAAAACTACTAACAACTGTTGAATATTCTCAAGAATACCAAGATAAAGACTTTAGTAACTTAAACCTCAGAGGTGCTTTTTTACAAGGTGCTGATTTAAGAAACTTAAACTTTACTGATACAGACTTAACAGGTGCAGATTTAACAGATGCAAAATTACAAGGAGCAATTTTCATCCGTACAAAAGTCATTGATGTTAACTTTACCAGAGCAGATTTGACAGGTACTTGTATTAAAGATTGGAGTTACAACCATGAAACTGACTTTACAGAAGTCAAATGTCAATATTATTATCGAGATATCAACTATGAAGGTAAACCAATCAATAAATATCCTGGACATAAAAATTTTGAAGAAAGAGAATTTGAATCCCTATATCAAGATGTAGAAGAAGTAATTGAATTAATTTTTAAAGAAGGAGAAAATTGGCAAACAACCCTATTTAGCATCAAAAAATTACAATTTGAAGATGAAAATTTAGGTATAGAATTAAAAGGTTTAGAAAAAAAGGGAGATTACTGGGTTGTCAAAGTTACCTATAATCCTCAATACCTGAAACCAGAAGTTGAAAAAATTCTCAATAACACAATAGATGAACTAAAATTACAATTAGCAGATAAAGCTCAAGAATTTAAACAATTAGAACAACGTATTGACAAATTAGTAGATATTTCTCATCATCAAGCTGAAGCTATAAAAACATTGAGTAAAAAATTTGGTAATAGCTTCTTAATTGTAGGTAGTAAAATTACTAATTTAGCCGGAAAAGGCAATATTGAATATCAAGAAGCATCCGCACAAATTCGTAATTTAATGACAAGTACAGATACTGCTGATCAAAATCATGATCTTGTTCAAAAACTCCTATCTGAACTAAAAAACGAAGGAGTAGTTGCCCCCACAACCCAAACACAAGTAGAATTAATTCAGGAAATAATTATTACAGAAGCAAATCAAAAAACCGACTTTAAACAAGCACTCCTAGAAAACCAAGAGAATATTCTCAATATGATTACAGAATCAACAGTTAAAAAAGCCATAGAAAACGCCATTAACAGTTTATCTACATCAGATTAATTAACTAAACCAGGAAGATAAAAGCATGAATAATGAAATTATCAAACCCAATTTATCAGAAAACAATCAACTTCTATCTGAACTACTTCAAGAAGTAAAAACATGGGAAGGAACATTATCAGGAGGGCAAAAACTAGGAATAAATGCCGAAAAAATAGATGGTTTATTTCATACTAAAGTGAGTTTTGGTAATCCTAAAAACCAACTAATTAAACTTACAGAGAATACATTTAAGGATATAGGTATTGAACTCAACAGCATCTATAAACAACAGATGCAGCAGCAATTTGACTTTTATTATCTCACTCTCACCGTTGATTTACGTCCAGAAAGAGGAACAAAATTTTGGCGCTTAACCTGTGAACTAGATTTTAGTCTTAACAGTGACAGCGAACCAATTATTACTAACTTATTTCCTACCCAAAAATGGCAATCAGTCATGAATTTTGGCTTAGGTATGAATGTAGGATTAAATGGTAACTTAGACTGGAATATAGGTATAGATTCCTCTCATTTAGCAGACATATTAAAATCTATCCCAGAAGATATTCAAGCCAATATCAACAGTAAAAACAACTTCCAAGGATTCCTAGCAATTCCTGGCTATAAATATAATCTTGGACATACTGAAATATTAACAACAGGTGAAGGTAATTCTACCTGTTACTGGCAAATTCAAGATCCCAAATTACAGGAAATGGGTACAGCAAAATTTGGAATTATCTTTAAATTACCCAAAGGTACTCAATCAGTCACATTACAAGGTACAGTTTGGGTTGAACCTGATATGAATTGGTTAACAGCGGATATTCGGGATGTTTTCGCCAATTTATCGGCAAATTTTCAACAGCTATTAAAGCAAAAAAATCAAACAGCAAAACAATTTGCACAGGGTGATGTAGAGAAATGGGAGCTAAATTTGCTCCCACTAAAAAACTATTCTTAATATTGACATCGAAATGCCGTGAAGGTTGGCTGATTCACACTCAAATCTTTCTGTATAATGAAGAGGTAAAAACTGGATTTCCAACCACAAAGAATATTAATGAGGTTCTTATTTAAACCGAGAACGTTGTTGACGACGTTGCTTATGTCTAGCTATTGCTTTCCGCTTCTCTTTTTCTAAAGGTGTTTCAAAATGGCGATTTTTACGCATATCTTGAAAAATTCCAGCTTTTGATACTTCACGCTTAAATCTTCTTAAAGCTGATTCTATGCCTTCATTTTCACCTAAAACTACTTGTGTCATTCCTATTCCTCCTTAGACGGTTTCATACTTGTAAACTAGAGTAAAACATCAACAGGTATAACATTTAGTTATATCTGCTGAATACTCTAGATTTAATATTTATTTTGTTTGAGAACAGGATTAATAACGGCGATTGCCACGATTATTTCCCCAGCTACCACCACCACCACGATTTCCTCTCTCTTCACGGGGTTTTGCTTTATTTACTCTTAGATCCCTCCCCATCCATTCCGCACCATCTAGTGCTTCAATAGCTGCTGCTTCTTGATCTTCAGATTCCATTTCCACAAAACCGAAACCACGTGGGCGGCCTGTTTCCCTATCAGTTGGTAACTGTACACGGCTGACTGTACCATAATCAGAAAAAACTGCTTTTAGTTCTTCTTCGGTGACTTGATAGGATAAATTTCCAACGTAAATCGACATAAACGGATGGTTTTCCAAACCAGATTGTGTAGAGTGTTATATCCGGGCAAGCGCATTTAAAGTAACTTAAAACGAACTACTCAACCGAAGATAATCCTTATATTGGCGAGTATAGCACAGTCAGGGAGGATAAACTCATAACGAGTAACATTTTGTGAAAAAACTCTCTTTTGCCTACACCCTACTTTTGACTAGCTGCAAATTCTTCTAAAGCCTGTTCTGCTTGCTGACACAACATCTCATGATCTTGAGAACTGCTGGCCAGTAAACCACCCCACTGATTTACGTCACCAGTGTTGTACTGTAGCGGGCTGCCATCAAAATGAGTAAATTTACCACCTGCTTCTATTAAAATTAACTCAGGTGCTGCCATATCCCAATCCTTGGGTGCTGATTTCCCAGATAAAGAAATATAAATATCTGCCTGTTGTTCAACTATGGTTGTTACCTTACAACCTACACTACCAATAGATTTTTGATTTTGACAGGGTAGACTTTTGAGCAAGTATTCTAATCTTTCATTACGGTGAGAACGACTCACCACCAAAGTTAAATCTTTTACAGGTTTATTTTTTGCTACCTGCAAGGGTTGAGAGTCACCATTGACAGTTGCCACAAAAGTACCACCACCCTTAGTGGCATAATATAACTTCTCTGCTTCGGGAATTGCTACCACCGCTAAGATTGGTCTGGTATCTTGCACTAAAGCGATATGAATGGCATATTCCCCAGTTTTTTCAATAAAATCTCTTGTTCCATCTAAAGGATCAATGATCCAAACCAATTTAGCTGGATTTCTACCATGTTTAGATTGATATGTTTCCTCACAGACATAACCAAAATCTTGATCACCAAAGTTAGAATTAAGATGAAATAGTATATACTCGCTCACAGCTTTATCAGCAACTGTGACTGGTTCATTTTGCTTATATTCTATATTTAAGTGGGAATTATCAGCTTTTCCTTGATAGTAGGAGCGTAATAACTGAGATGCACCCCAACCTACTTGGCGAGTAACTTTTAATACTTCTTGTAAATCTGGCATTTGATTAATTTGATTATTTAATTTCTACAAACTAAATATATTTTTGGATTCGCAAATAGGGTGGACAAAATGCCCACCCCACAACACTTTCTAATTTTTACCCCTATATTATGGCTAGAAAGTGTCTAGTGTTAATGTTTATGCTTTTTTCAACCAGCTAAACATAGCGCGTAAATCTTTACCAACTTCCTCAATGGGATGTTCAGCTTCTTGACGACGCATAGCTGTAAAACCGGGTTTACCAGATTGGTTTTCTAGTACAAATTCCCGTGCAAATTGTCCAGATTGAATTTCGCTGAGAATCTTTTTCATTTCTGCTTTGGTTTGAGCAGTGACAACGCGGGGACCACGAGTATAATCACCATATTCCGCAGTATTAGAAATACTATCGCGCATTGTGGCTAAACCACCTTCAACTACTAAGTCAACGATGAGTTTAACTTCGTGCAGACATTCAAAATATGCTAATTCTGGCTGATAACCAGCTTCAACTAAGGTTTCAAAACCGGCTTTAATTAACGCACTCAAACCACCACACAATACTGCTTGTTCACCAAATAAGTCGGTTTCGGTTTCTTCGCGGAATGTGGTTTCCAGGATACCTGCGCGAGTACCACCGATACCTTTAGCGTAGGCCATAGCGCGATCGCGTGCTTTGCCTGTAGCATCTTGATATACTGCGAATAACGCGGGTACACCTTGTCCTTGTTCATAAGTACGACGTACTAAATGGCCAGGTCCTTTAGGTGCAACCATGATCACGTCAACATCCGCAGGGGGTACAACTTGCCCAAAGTGGATATTAAAACCGTGTGCAAACGCTAAAATATTTCCTGCTTCTAAATTAGGTGCTATTTCATTTGTGTAAATAGTTTTCTGAACTTCATCAGGTAATAAAATCATGATTAAGTCAGCAGCTTTAGCAGCATCAGCAACATTTTTTACTGCTAAACCAGCCGCTTCAGCTTTAGCAATTGATTTACTACCGGGATATAATCCTACAATTACATTTACACCACTATCTTTTAAGTTTAGCGCGTGAGCGTGACCTTGAGAACCGTAACCAATAATAGCAACGGTTTTACCTGCTAAAAGGTCTAAATTAGCATCTTCATCATAATACATACGCGCCATAGAAGCATCTCCTGTTCAAAATAGTTGTTAAGAAATTTGCAGATTTATGATTGTATCGTAAATTGGGCATTAGTCATTAGTCATTAGTCATTAGTCATGGGGCATTGGTAAAAATCTTCTCCCCCTCACCCACTCTCCCCCTGTTCCCTGTTCCCTGTTCCCTGTTCCCTGTTCCCTGTTCCCTGCTACTTAATAATTTTTACCAAAAGTTTATAATTAACAGAAAAATTTGTGACAATTTTGATACAAAAATGTTAAGAATAGTTACAGCACCTGTAGTACGAGGAAACATTTCTTATGGTTGATTTACATGACAATAAACCACCCCATCAAGTAGTTATCGTTGGTGGGGGTTTTGGTGGACTATATGCAGCTAAGGCTCTATCTAAGGCTAATGTGAATGTGACGCTGATAGATAAGCGGAATTTCCACTTATTTCAACCTCTGTTGTACCAAGTAGCTACAGGTGCTTTGTCTCCTGCGGATATTTCTTCACCCCTGCGCTCTGTTCTCAGTAAGAGTAAAAATACTAAAGTTTTGTTGGGTGAGGTCAATGACATCAATACCACAGAACAAAATGTGATTGTAGGTGATGAAACTGTACCTTATGATACTCTGATTGTGGCCACTGGTGCAAAGCATTCTTACTTTGGTAAAGATAACTGGGAAGAATTCGCACCCGGTTTGAAGACTGTAGAAGATGCCTTAGAAATGCGTCGGCGGATTTTTATGGCGTTTGAAGCAGCAGAGAAAGAAAGTGATCCGGCTAAACGTCGAGCTTTGTTAACCTTTGTGGTGGTTGGTGGTGGTCCGACAGGGGTAGAATTAGCTGGGGCGATCGCCGAATTAGCTGGTAAGACCTTAAAAGAAGATTTCCGCAACATAGACACTTCCGAAACTAAGGTTTTACTGTTAGAAGGTATGGACAGAGTTCTACCACCCTTTGCACCAGAATTATCCCAAGAAGCACAAGCATCTTTAGAGGCTTTGGGTGTGGATGTGCAGACAAAAACCCTTGTTACCAATATTGAAAATGATATTGTTACCATGAAGCAAGGTGAAGAAGTCAAAACCTTAGCTTCTAAAACCGTATTGTGGGCGGCTGGTGTGAAAGCCTCTGCAATGGGTAAAGTATTAATGGAAAAGACTGGAGCAGAATGTGATCGCGCTGGCCGTGTGATCGTTGAACCAGACCTAAGTATTAAAGGACACTCTAATATTTTTGTCGTAGGAGACTTAGCGAATTTTGCCCATCAGAACGGTAAACCCTTACCTGGTGTTGCACCAGTAGCGATGCAAGAAGGGGAATATGTCGCTAAACTCATCCAAAAACGCCTTAAAGGTGAAACCCTACCACAATTTAACTATGTGGATAGAGGCAGTTTAGCAATGATTGGTCAACACGCTGCCGTTGTAGACTTAGGCTTTATCAAACTCAAAGGTTTCCTAGCTTGGTTCTTCTGGTTATTTATTCACATCTACTTCCTGATTGAATTTGATAACAAGCTAGTTGTGATGATTCAATGGGTATGGAGTTATTTTACCCGCAATCGTGGCGCGAGATTAATTACCGGTAAAGACACCCTCAAACCTACACAAGTGGAAAATAAAGCACACTATCAAGCTGTGAACTCAAGGCAACCATTGAACGTGTAACTTTCTAGTTACTTCTCGTTTCTCGTTCCCAGTCTCTGACTGGGAATGTCATCAGGAGTAACTGCCTCCAAAAATTGAGAAAACTTTAAAATAACTTTAACAACATAAAATCTGTAGATATTGCACTGCTATCTGTATATGAGTTAACATCATTAACTGGATAAGCTACCTGAGCGAAATAAGTTAGTCAATAAAAAATCAAACCAACAAAATAGTTATTTATCCGGTACATCCAAACAAAATTAGCTTATTCAGTCTTGATAGTATATATGTTAATTTCATATCACAGAGGTACAATATATGAATTCTCCTAGCTGTTCACTGTGGATCTTGGCAGCGCGAACCGATTTGCCATTTATGATGCACACAATACCTCATCTGGTGAAGATGAGCAAATTTAACTTTAGTGAGCGAGTATTAGCCATAGATACAGCGCCCTTATCTGGGGATAAACTGCTTAGGCCAGGAATTGGAACATTAGAAGAACTACGTGCTTGTTGTGAAAAATTAGTAAATGATGGGGTTATAGATAAGGTAGTTGATATTAATTATTCCCCAGAATATCACGATCAAGTATATACAAAACATTTTGGTAGTCCTATTCGCAAAACCCATAATTACAAAGGTTATCCAATTTTAGGAACTATTTTTCACATTGAATCTGCAAAAAGTGATTATATGCTCCATTATGATAGTGATATGTTGCTTCACCAGCAATCAAATCATAGTTGGATAGACGAAGGGATCAAATTATTAAAAAATCATCCCGAAGTAATGGCAGTCAGACCATTAACTGGACCACCAACAGAAGATGGTAGCATATATCAAAAATTTCCTTATGAACATGATCCAGATGGATTTTTTAAGTTTAAGTTTTTTGGTAGTCGTGTTTATTTAATTGATCGCCAACGTTTTGATCAATTACTACCTTTGAATGTTTTATGGCGTAGTTACAAAAATACCATTCTTAATAACTTACCCACCAAAATTAAAACCATTTTAAATAATGCTACTGGCAAGGGTAAATTAGATTCATGGGAAATTATGGTATCTGACAAGTTAGAACAAACATCTTATGTGAGAGCAGTTCTAGACTCACCATTAGGATGGACATTGCACCCTACAGATCGTAGTCCTGAATTTCTGCAAAACTTACCAGAAATTATAGCCAAAATTGAATCTGGTTGGTATCCTTCAGAGCAAGCCGGTCACTATGACTTAATGCTTAAACACTGGCTGGAATAAACCCTATTTGATTAAAAAAGTGAGAATTTGAGTATTAAACATAACTCTTGGTTAGAATAGTATTGCGGAAGAAATACCGAGAAATAGCAAATAATTATCAAACCATCAAAAAATCAAAAACATGACTAAAATTATCGTCACTGGAGCGGCTGGTTTTATAGGTTCTAACCTAGTAAATGCGTTGTTAGAAAGAGGTGAAGAAGTAATTGCTATTGATGAATTTAATGATTACTATGATCCTGAATTAAAACAGAAAAATGCTGACACTTTTGCTAATTCACCAAACTTAACTTTAATTGAAGATAACATTCAAAGTTTAGATTTACCACAACTTTTTCAAGATGTAGAAATAATTTATCATCAAGCTGCCCAAGCTGGAGTTAGAAATTCTTGGGGTGATGGTTTTCGAGCTTATACAGAAAGAAATATCAACACTACACAAGTTTTGTTAGAAGCTGCTAAGGATGCTCCTAAATTGAAAAGGTTAGTCTTTGCATCTACTTCTAGTGTTTACGGTGATGCGGAAACTTTACCTACCCATGAGGAAATTGCCCCTCAACCAGTGTCACCCTATGGTATTACTAAGTTGGCTGCGGAAAGGTTGTGTGGACTGTATTATAAAAACTTTGGTGTACCTTTTGTTTCCTTGAGGTATTTTACTGTTTACGGACCAAGACAAAGACCGGATATGGCATTTCATAAGTTTTTTAAAGCTGTTTTACAAGATGAAGCCATTCCTGTTTATGGTGATGGTCAGCAAACTAGAGATTTTACATTTATCAATGATATTATTGCTGCTAATTTAGCTGCTGCTACAGTACCGGAAGCGGTAGGGGAAATTTTCAATATTGGTGGTGGTAGTAGGGTGGTTTTGACTGAAGTTTTGGACACTATGGAAGCAATTGTTGGTAAGTCAATTCAACGTAACCACATTGGTAAAGCTATGGGTGATGCACGTCATACCGCTGCGGATATTTCTAAGGCGAAAAAAATTCTTGGTTATCAACCACAGGTTTCTTTAAAAGAGGGTTTGCAGCGAGAATGGGAGTGGGTTAAGTCTTTATATTAATTGGGGTTAAATAGGTTTTGATCCCCCCAACCCCCCTTAAAAAGGGGGGCTAATATGTCTTTTTTTTTCCCTAGTTCCCAGTTTCCAACATCCTTAGTTCCCAGTCTCCAGACTGGGAATTTTTAATATGAGGCTCTGCCTCATAAATTGATATATTAAAGGCGATAAAATATGTATCTGATATTTTGGCATAATCCATAATTCTACGATGTATAATTTCTGCCTCTCAGCGTAAAATCAAATCACTACATCTACTAAGCAAAATCAAACAATGGGACGCAGCCGCTATCACGTATTAGGCACTCAACCACATTTTATAACCAGCACAATAGTTAATTGGATGCCATTATTTGGACAAACTGAACTCGTGCAAATTATCATAGATTCACTCAAATTCATGCAGCAAAAACAGAGGTTGACTTTGTATGGTTATGTGATTATGGAAAATCATTTACATTTGATTGCTGCATCTGCAAACTTATCTAAAGAAATAGGAAATTTTAAATCATTTACTGCCCGTTCTATTATTGATTTACTGCATAAAAAGAAAGCTGAATATATACTTGGTCAGTTGGAATTTTATAAGTTAAGACATAAGATTAAACAAGATTATCAATTGTGGCAGGAAGGTTTTCATCCCCAGGCAATTTTAAATGAGGAAATTTTTAGACAGAAGTTAGAGTATATGCACAATAATCCTGTCAGACGTGGTTATGTTGATGAACCGGCTCATTGGCGTTATTCTAGCTATCGTAATTATATGGGTTTACCGAGTTTGTTGGATGTGGAGTTGATTGATTTTTGAATGGTTGAGTCGGAGACTCATGATCGCATTCCCAGTCGGAGACTGGGAACGAGGAACGAGGAAATACATATATTACATTAAGGATTTAAAGCGATGGACATTCTTACCTATATTCAAAACAGACACTTTACGTACAAGGTAGATGAAGGAACAATTTTTGTTAGTGGGTTGTGTTTTGAAGAACTAGACGATATTTGTAGCACTAAAGAATTCTATGGAATTGATTTCTATGAACCATACGATTTAAGAGAACCAGGACAACCATTCGACTCAGGAGTACAAATTCTCTTGACGGCTGATCACCCAATGTACAATTATAAATCAATAGATCAGCAAATAGATCCAGCTACAGAAAAACAACCAAATGAATATGATGCTGTGCTTAGTGAGCAAACTTCACCATTAGCGAGTGCAGCAGTTTTAGGGGGGATTGAAGGCATAAAATTAAGATTAGAAAATCCAGATGTAACCATGAAAATTGCTGCACTTTATGAATGCAGTCAATATGGAGAAGAAGGTTTCGACTTATTAATTCAATATTTAAATAATGAATATTGGCAGGTTCAAAAAGCAGCTTATTTAATATTGAACTCTAGTTTAGATTATTTAATATTTAACTCTAGTTCAAAGCAAAAAATCAAGGAAATATTACAACAAACTAATCAACAGGGTTTTAAAATAGAACAAATTAAAGAAGTAACAGTTAACGAATATGGAAGAACTATCTACACTGGTTCGCAGATAGTTAAATATTTTATTGAAGATTTAGGTAAAGGTGTAACTTTAGAAATGGCTGTAATTCCTGGTGGTACTTTTATGATGGGTTCACCAGAATATGAGCAAGGTAGATCATCAAATGAAAATCCTCAACATTTAGTAACAGTTCCTGATTTTTTGATTGGGAAATATCCCATAACACAAGCACAATATAAGGCTATTATAGGCAGAAGAGTTTCTAAATTTAAAGGCAATGATCGCCCTGTTGATAATGTTAGTTGGTGTGATGCGCTGGAATTTTGTCAAGTTTTAAGCCAAATAACAGGTAAAAATTACAAATTACCCAGTGAGGCACAATGGGAGTATGCTTGTAGGGCAGGAACAGGTACACCGTTTTATTTTGGTAAAACTATTACCACCAATTTAGTAAATTTTTATGGTGAGGCTGATTATCCCTACGCTTTTGCTTCAAAAGGAGAATACAGGAAACAAACTACAGATGTTGGCAGTTTTCCACCCAACGCTTTTGGATTATATGATATGCACGGGAATGTATGGGAATGGTGTGAAGATGTTTGGCGCAGAAATTACGATAATGCACCTACAGATGGTAGTGCTTTTCTCAGTCGTACTAGGGGCGATATGAAAGTAATTCGGGGTGGTAGTTGGCGAATTATACCACATTATTGTCGTTCTGCAAAACGTAGTAGATGCGGAAAAGAATTTAAGGACAACGAACTAGGTTTCCGTGTAGTTTTATCGGAAATGCCTTAATCATTTTAATTATTCTGCATCAGCATTTTCTGCTGAAGAAATATTCACATCTTCATCAGGTGAAGCAATAAGTTCTGATGTTTTCTTAGCTTTCTTGATCTTATCAAGGGTAGTATAACGATGACCCTGCACAAAAGCGCAAGGCTTACCATTTTTGTCCAGTGTATCATTGACTATTGGATCAACTTCCAGAAAGGGCTTAATATATATTACTTGGCGCGGTTCTTGTGGAATGTCGAGTTGATCAAGAGTTCGTAAAATTGGCGTATTTTCTAACGTACAATTATTATAAGGAGCATCCACAATTTCGTAGATATGCTCGATTCTGCCATCACTGTAGAACGCGATATAGCCGGAGGATTTAAAATGACGGTTATTTTGGCAGATGTACATACGATGTTTCAATGCTATTGATTCTGCCCAACTTGCAGCAACAATCAGAACTTGATCATTATTTAAGTCCCAGTTTTTATTTTTTACTAATTGCATAAATTTTTTGATTCTAGTTAGTAATAGTATTTATGATACCATTATTATTCTCGTTATCCTCGTTCCCAGTCTGAGACTGGGAATGCAATTTTAGAGTCTCTGACTCTACTGTAAATGTTTTTTATCTAAAAACTTAGATCAATCTTCAAGAATTATCCTGTTCATCCTCAAATCCTGGACATCCTGATTCAGACAAAAGACAATTTATAAAAATATCCAGTAATCTTCAAATACCATATCATCTTGCTACATAATAGAAATAAAAGTTGTATCTTTAGGACTAACAATAATGTATCAAACAGATCCACCACTTTCCCCTAAAGAAACATTACCAACAATGTATGATCTTCCCAGCGAGGACCCGGAGGAGAAAGGTTTGCCAGATCAATTTCATTTATTACAACCACAATTATTAGCAGACACATTTCGTCCACCTAACTATCCTAGCGACCAAATATTTACAGCTAGTGATATGAATTTATATTATGATGGTCGTCATCCATTGTGGCATAAACGCCCAGATTGGTTTGCGGTTGTTGGTGTTTCTTCTCTCTATGAAAAAAGAGATTTAAGATTAAGTTATGTAGTTTGGCAAGAATTTGTAAATCCTTATATTGTGGTTGAATTACTATCACCAGGAACAGAAAAAGAAGATTTAGGTCAAACTTTGCGAGACGTGGAAAAACCCCCAACTAAATGGGAAGTTTATGAGCAAGTTTTAAGAGTTCCCTATTACGCAATTTTTGATAGGTATAAATCTGAATTTAAAATGTTTGAGTTAAAGGGCGCTCATTATGTTGAAGTAAATTTATCAGATTTACGTTTTTGGATTCCTGAATTAGAATTAGGTTTGGGTGTTTGGCAAGGCAGTTATAAAAATGTGAATATGCCTTGGTTACGTTGGTATGATAAAGATGGTAATTGGGTGTTAACTCCTGTGGAAGAAGAACGCCAAAAAGTTGAACAGGAACGACAAAAAGTTGAACAAGAACGCCAAAAAGCTGAACAGGAACGCCAAAAAGCTGAACAAGAACGACAAAAAGCTGAACAGGAACGACAAAAAGCTGAACAGGAACGACAAAAAACAGAAAAATTAATTGCCCAATTGCGAGCGCTTGGTGTTGAACCTGAATTAGATTAAATCAAAAAATTTATGATGTTTGTTTACCACATTTTATAAATGTGGTTTTTTTATGTTTTTAGTTAGTATTTAATAGCCAGATTTATGAACAACTAAATTTTCAAAAACCAACGCTGACGATACATAAAATAAAGCACTATCCACCATAATAAAAGATTAGCTATAGCAAACAATAAAGAACCATTCAAATTTCCCGCCCACGCACTAAACAAATTATTATAAATCCAGGTTTTTGTAGAGATAGCATCTTTACCACTATCCACAGAAGTTTTAACTAAAATTCTCCCCACAACCCCAGAACCAACAAAGAGAAAAATGGCATTTAAACCCATCACTTCCCAAGGAAAACCCCATTTTTTTAAACCCCGCACTTCTACCATTTCATAACACAAAGCTAAGACTAATAAAGCCCAACCAGCAGTATAAACTACATAAGAACTTGTCCACAAAGATTTATTAATAGGAAATACAAAACCCCAAAATATACCAATAATTAAACACCCCAAACCCCAAATTACTAAATTAATACTTGTCCTACTTTTCACCTGCTGTTTTTGCAACCATAAACCAGTAAAATAACCAATTAAAACTGTTACCACTGCGGGAATAGTGCTAAATAAACCTTCAGGCTCAAATGGTCCACCTTGATAAAGATGTTGACTTCCTAAAATCATCCGATCAATATAACCAGCTAAATTTCCTTCAGCAGATAAATTACCCGCACCAAAACCAGGAACAGGTATTAATTGCATTGCAACCCAATAACCTAAAAGTGATATTCCTGAAAATATCCATAAACCACGTTGGGAAATTTGTAAAACCAAAAAAGCAGCTATTACATAAGCTAAACTGATCCGCTGCAACACTCCCATAATTCTAATTTTACTTAAATCAATGGCTATTTCTTTTAAAGTAAAATCGAGAAAAATAGTAAATAAAGTTAGAAATAAACCTAATGCAAATAACACCAAACCTCGGCGAATTATTCGTAAATAAACTTGATAAGTGGGACGTTTTTCTAGTGTGTTTCCTGGTGTATATTTAGCCAAAGAAAAAGGCATTGCTACACCAACAATAAATAAAAAGAACGGGAAAATTAAATCTGTTGGTGTGCAACCATGCCATTTTGCGTGTTCCAATGGTGGATAAATGTAACTCCAACTACCGGGGTTATTAGCTAATATCATAGAGGCGATCGCAATTCCCCGAAATACATCCAGGGAAACAAGACGGGGAAACGAATTTTTAATTAATGGATCTTTCATTACTGTTGACACAAAAAATTTCCTATGAGTTTAAAAACATAATAAACGAATGAGCATTTAATTAATAAAATATCAGGGTTAAAACCCTGACTACGAGCTAACGTGAAAATATCTATTAAAAATCTCTTTCTCTGTGTTCTCTGCGTCTCTGCGGTTCGTTATTTTCTGAGTCAGAGACTCAAGATAAAATTCCCAGTCTGAGACTGGGAACGAGGGGTTATTGTTTAACTGCTTTCATTGATAAACCTATCCGTTTTAATTTTTCATTCACTTCTAAAACTCTCACTTTTACAACTTGTCCAACTTTCACAACCTTCTTAGGATCATCAATAAATCTATCAGCTAATTGTGATATGTGAACTAAACCATCTTGATGAACTCCAATATCTACAAATGCACCAAAATTAGCCACATTAGTAATAATTCCTTCTAATTCCATTCCCTCTTTTAAATCACTAATTTCCTTAATTCCCTCTTTAAATGTCGCATACTTAAATTCTGCGCGGGGATCTCTACCGGGTTTTTCTAATTCACTGAGAATATCTCTCAAAGTTGGTTCACCAATGGTATCAGTAACGTATTTTTTCAGGTTGGTTTTTTGCAGTTTTTCCGCTATTTGTGTTACCTGTTTTAAGGGTACTTGTAAATCTTTGGCGATGGTTTCAACTACTTGATAACTTTCTGGATGTACTGCGGTATTATCTAATGGATTTTCTCCATCTCTAATTCTTAAAAAACCTGCTGCTTGTTCAAAGGCTTTTGGTCCCAGTTTCGCTACTTTTAGCAGTTGTTTTCGATTTTTAAAAGCACCATTTTGATTACGGTAGGCAATAATATTATTAGCAACTGTGGGGGTAATTCCCGATACAAATGTCAGCAATTCTTTAGATGCTGTATTCAAATCTACACCCACATAGTTAACACAACTTTCTACGGTTTCATCAAGTTTCTTTTTCAAAAGTTTTTGATCTACATCATGTTGATATTGTCCCACACCAATTGATTTAGGATCAATTTTCACTAATTCCGCTAGGGGATCTTGTAATCTTCTCCCGATACTAATTGCACCCCTAACAGTCACATCTAAATCGGGAAATTCTTCTAATGCTAATTTACTAGCTGAATAGATAGAAGCACCTGATTCATTTACCATCACTTTGATAGGTTTTCTGTCACAGTTTGCTAATACTTCTGTAACAAATTCATCGGTTTCACGGGATGCAGTACCATTACCAATTGCTATTAATTGAATGTTGTATTTTTCAATTAATTTTTTAAGAGTTTGGGCGGCTTTTTGGCGTTGTTCTGCTGCTTGATGGGGGAATACGGCTTGATATTCTAAGAATTTACCTGTTTGATCTAAAACTGCAACTTTACAACCAGTTCTAAAACCTGGATCTATGGCTAATGTGGGTTTCATTCCTGCGGGTGCAGATAGTAATAATTCCCGCAAGTTTGTTTCAAAGGTTTTGATAGATTCAATATCAGAATAGGTTTTCTTTTCGGAAATTACTTCACTAATTAATGATGTTTTCATCAAGCGGTTAAAGGCATCTTTTAACATTGCTTGATAGAAGTCTCTGATGTTTCTAACTTTGGTTTTGATTTCTTGAGATTCTAAATAGGAAAGTACAAAATCTTCATCAAAGGAAACATCAAAGGTGAGTATTTTTTCCGCTTCTCCTCGACATAAGGCTAACATATTATGAGGAGCTATTTTATTAACTTTGATTTGGTAATTACGGTACATTTCAAATTTGGTTGTACCTTGGGGGTGTTTTTCTTCTTTGATTTGGGAAATAAATACACCTTCATCTAATAAGTATTCTCGTAAATATGCCCTGAGTTCAGCTTTTTCTGCTACTTCTTCTGCTAAAATATCCGATGCGCCTTTTAATGCTTCTTCGGCATTTTTGACACCTTTTTCTTCAGATATATATTTTGCTGCTTCTGTTTCTAAATTCGCAGATGCACCATTTTTGATGTTTAATGATTTGATAAATGCTGCTAAAGGTTCTAGTCCTTTTTCTCTAGCAATGGTAGCACGGGTACGGCGTTTGGGTTTGTAGGGTAGGTATAAATCTTCTAGTTCTGTTTTTTGTAGACAGTTGGTAATTTTTTGTTCTAGTTCTTCTGTGAGTTTACCTTGTTCGGCGATCGCATTGATAATCACCTTTTTTCTGTCTTCTAATTCTGTTAAGTATGTGTACCGATCAGATAAGTCCCTTAATTGTACTTCGTTCATTTCTCCGGTACGTTCTTTTCGATACCGAGCAACAAAGGGAATAGTTGCACCTTCTGAAAATAATTCTAGTGCATTTTGGATTTGGTAGGGTTTTAGTTCTAGTTCAGTAGCGAGTAATTGAGTAATATTTAACATTCGATGTTTAAATGCAGAATACTATTTAAAAATGGAAGATTATTAACCAATATGCCAATAATAGCCCATTCACACAAGATAGCATATCACTAAATAAGAAATGCTTGTGACCTGGGGGATGATTGGGTATAGGAAAACCATAGATTTGGTAATAATGATTTTAACATTTTCAAGTAGTACATAACTTTAACACATTCTTAGATGATCTGAATCACCTATATTAAAACCTATTAGGTACATGATGAATTAGTAAACTTCTACTCAAATTATTATGATTGTTATAATTTTAATAATTGGGCAATTAATTCTCATAGCAATTGCGCTAAAAATCATCTTTTCTCTCATAGATAAAATGATTTATCTTTGCAGAAGAAAAGGGTTGTTACCAAGATATTGGCAAAACCCAACAAAAATATCTGCAATCAGAAAGTCTGAAAAAGTTAATAATAGACGTTCCAAAATAGAACGTAAAGCAATTAAAATTTCTGGTTCATCTACTTCATGGAAAAAGTTAGTATCCCTGCTACACGGTGATACAGCAACAGCAGAAAGATTAATTGCAGGTTTGATGTTGAAATTTCCAGGGAAAAGCGACAGATGGTATATCGAAAAAGCTATTTACGACTTGGATAGAGACAGAAGACGCGGTTAATAAGATCATCATCTATGCCAAAAATGAAAAATCTGTAAACTCTTGTAAAGAAAATTCATTTATGTGTATAATCTACTATTAGAAAGAAAGTAGCTAGAAAGATACCAATTCTAGCTTGATGAATGTGATTTCAGGATTTAAAACAATGCCTTTGCTTTTTTTGATTCCACTATTTACTGGTGTGGTTACTGGTTACTTTTGGAACAAACGCAACGATGAAGTGGCCTACATTGCAGGTGTTTTCACAGCTGTAACCTTAGTATTAAGTTTAATGGTAGCACCTTGGCAAATACAGTTAGGTTTGTTGGTTTTTGTACTGTTCTTTTCTAATCAACTGTTGCGGAAGTTCTATTAGAATTCACTATCAAACAATTTACATCAAATTATTGTATCAATATGAAAAATTACTGGTTTTGATCGGGAATAATGTATAATTTTTTGGGGCGACGCTTTTTAAGGTGTATCGCTCTTTTTTATGAGATGTCTAACTAATTTAGCTCTCTAGCTAATTTTGCTTTAATTTTTTCCATATTTTGATCAACACTATAAACAATCAAATATTTAAAGCTATCACTTAACTTAGTATCAATATCTTTTCCTGCAATATTTTCAATTCTACAAATTGTTTCCCTAATCACTTGTTCCGTAGCTGTACTTAAAGATTCTCTTACTTCATTTACCTTTAAGTTTGTTAATATTCTAATAATTGTTTCCAGAAAGGGTTGAACAAATTCTTCTAATACACTATGTCCATAATAAAAGTCTAAAATTTTATCTTCCTGAATTGAATATTGTTCTAATAATCGGCTTTTTATTTCTGGAATATCATGTTCAAAGGTAGCATCATACCAACCTTCACCCATTTGATTTTTCAGGGTTTCTAATATATCATTTACCCTCTCTTCAATCTTTTGATATACAATATTCTCATCGCCAATATTACCAAATTCAGTTCTTTGAAAACGCACAACTTTTTTGAATGTTTCTTTATTGATAACAGTATTATCAAAATCTTTAATTTTATTTTCTTTTAAATAAACCCAAATATAAAATAAAGGTGCTACTTTCAGAGAAATATTTTCTAGCAAAGTCTGGAAATTATCATATCTTTTGGTAGTTAAATCTTTACATATTTCATTTAATGATAAGTGATGACAGTGGAAATTTTCTTTACTATAAACAACAGTGTGATAAATATATTTAGCAATATACCAAACTTGATTATCATAAAGATATTCACAATCACTATCAACACAAATAATTAGTTTTTTATTGACACAATCTTTAAATTTTTTTAAGATATCTTTTCCGCGAGTTCCTTTAGCTACAGGATTAGGAAAATCAATTTTATCTCTTAATTCTGGTTTGACATTTTGAATAATATATTCCCAAATTCTTTGATCATAAATATCTTCAACTAATACAGAAATATCACATCCTTTCATAAAGGCATCTTCAATCATTCTTGTAGCTAACATTTCATAATCTTGATCTTTCATTATTTTACCTTTTAAATTTTAATTTATTTAAGTATCTATAATTTGGTTTTATTTTATAATACTCTCGCATTTCTTCCAGTAAATGAATTTCATCTGTGTTTTTAGCTTTACCTAGCAAGGTGCTAAAAGTGATTATATCAGGATATAATTGCAGTTTTTCGTGATTACTGACATTTTGAATAAGCTCTAATCCCTCTTCAACAGTATTAACTTTTTTGATCAAAGTATTAAGTGTGATTTCATTAGGCTTAACATGAGTCAGTTTTGTGTAAGTTTCTGCTAATATTGAATCAAAAATATCTTTTGCATCAGGATAATTAGTAAGTTTGGAAATTAGGGTAGTAAAAGTGATGACATCAGGAACAATATGGTTTTCTTGAAGAAAATCTAACAATTCCAGACATTCATCTTTTGTGAATGAAGTATATGTTTTGATATGACGATTAAATTGGTAGAGTTTAGTAAAGTTACTACCATAAAAACGTCTAAAATCATTTTTTATCTTTTCCACACGACCTTGTAATTGTGCATTTTTTCCTATAATTGTCGCAGTTTCTGGTGCAGATTCAACAGCAGATTTAATTTCTTCAATTCTTATCGTTTTTTCAATCCATCCTTGATAAAATATAGTAGGTGAATGGGTTGCAATAATAATTTGACAATTGGGATTTATTTGTCTGATATGTTCTATCAAACTTCTTTGCCAGTCAATGTGTAATGATATTTCTGGCTCATCCATTGATAATATATAAGGTTGTTTATCTTGTAATAGTGTTTTTAATAAAATAATCAGTATTTGTTTTTCTCCAGATGACAAATCCTGTGGGAAAATTGGGGTTTGAATACCATTTTTAATAAAATTAAACTCCTTTTCATTAAATTTTTTATCTGTATGAATAAATAGTTTATTAATTATTTCAATAAATGTTTTTTTGGGTTCATATATAGCTTCAATCTTAGCTAATTGATTTAGTCTACTTTCTCCATCATCTTGTTTTAAAATTGTTTCAACTTTATTTGATAAGTCTCTCTGATAAGTTACAAATTCTAGTTTTAACTTATCCAGTTGGTAATCCAGTAATGTAATAGTTGCGTCTAAACTTTTTTCAACTACATCAAAAGTGTTAACAAATGATGTATTTAATGTATAGTTGACACCTTCTTTGTTACCAGTAATACTTCTATTTTCACTATCAATTCTAATCACGATATCGTTTTCTAAGGCAATGATCATTTCATCAATAGGATCAAATAATCTAAAATTTAGTTGACTATCTTCTATTGGCTGAATTGCTTCATTAAGCATTTTTAGTATAGTTGATTTCCCTGAACCATTTTTACCAATCAGAACATTTACATCCTGATTGAGTGTCCAGTAAAAATTATTTCCCCACAGATTTTTAATTTCTATTTTTCGTATGTACATAGTGTTTTATTCGATGATTTAACTGCAAGTTTTGGTTAATAAAATTTAGATTTTTTATTTATAAAGTGATTTTAATTTAAGATTAAATCTTATCTAATAATAAGAATTAAATCAATGTCCAAATAAATTTGACCTTTATCTCCAAATCTCCCCTCAATCATATTCTGCCACTAACTCCCGTTTCATTAATGCCATAAATATGATGAATTAAATGGGGATACTTTTCCCTAGCCATTTTACTAGCTACTTCTTGATCCTGATCAATAAAATAATCACCACTATCAGGTTCAATAGCAATATACCAACCATAGTATTTATCTAATATCTCTGGTTTTAACCGCTCAAAAATTACCCAACAACGCTCAGAAAATGCCTCTCTTCTGGCTCTATCTTGGGCTTTTTGTTCTTCAGTCCACTGAATTTCAGGAAATACTCGACCACGCCTTACAACTCTTTGGGGTGTAGATTCTTTCATGTTAATTACCTGATCAAATTTACTTATCTATCTTAACATATATTTATTAAACTATCAATTACAAATTACCAATTAAGAATCAATTTTTCCCCTTACTAAAATCACTGTACTATCAACACCAGAAGCGATAGTTTCCGGGATATTTCCTTGTATAGCTTGTTGTAATAAACCCTCACGGGAAGCACCCAAAATCACCACATCATAATGCCTTCTCTTCACCAAATTAATCACACCTTCAGTCACAGAATCAGCTTGAATAGGTATTGCATCAACTTTATTTTCTGAACTTAAATAACGCATTAACTGTTTACTAGATTCTTCTAAAACCTTGAGATTTGCTTCAGAATTTAAAGGTGTTAATACTTGAGTTAGGCGAATTTGAGGATTATTTCCTAAAGTAATTAAAGCAGGTAATAATTTAATCGCCATCGGTATATTTGGACCACCTCCCATTGGTACTAACCAACGATCAAAATGGAGATTTTCGCCATAACTACCTAATTTGACAACCACCACATCACAGGTAGCTTGACGAATTATACTATCTACAACCGTGCCAAAAATTCTCCCAGGGGTGAAAGTATTTCCTTTCCAACCCATAAAAATTAAATCTATATGTCGTTCTTTAACTGTTTCTAAAATTGCCTGGGCCACATCATGGGCGACTCGTATTTGTGTATGCACAGGAATATGTAATTTTTTCGCTAATGCTTCGGCCTTCCTTAATAAACGCCGACTTTTAGCAGTTCTCACTTGCGTTTCTGAAGGTGAACTATGACGAGATACTAAAATAATTTGCAGACATTCTAATTCATAATGGCGATCGCGTGCGATTGTCGCAGCCATTTTTAATATAGTTTCTGCTGTATCTGGGTTAGCTAATGTAACTAATAATCTACCTCTACCAATACTAGGAGATCGGGTTTGATAAACCACATAAGAAGGTTCTGGTTGGGGTCCAGAAACATTATTTTTACAATTGAGGTGATCTGCTTCTGCTCTAATAATATCTGCACGGGTAATAATCCCAATTAATTTTTTCTTATCCACCACTGGTAAACGACTAATTTGATAGCGATCCAACAAATACAGCACATCACCCAAGGTTTGATGAGGTTTCACAGTCACCGGTTTATGAGTCATAATTTCTCCCACTAACCGATGATTTGATGAATAACGATTTTGTAAATCTGATTGGGTAATAATCCCCACTAACTTATTTTTTTCTACCACTGGAAAACCACGATGATGGGAACTAGAAAAAGCCTGAATTAATTCTTCAATAGGCATTTCCACATCTAAAGTTTCTACCCTACACTGCATCACATCTTGGGCAGTTAATTTATTTAAAACACCATCAATTGGTGCATCTTTTTGTAATTTAATTCCATTAAGTTGTAACAATTTATCATATAAAGAACCAGGAACAATTTGTTCTGCCACAAAATAAGAAGTCACAGAAACAATCATTAAAGGTAACACCAAATTAAAATCTGTCGTCATTTCAAAAACAATGACAATAGCAGTAATAGGAACTTTAGAAACAGCACTAAAAAAACCACCCATTCCAGCTAATGAATAGGTAGTTAAAGAAGCACTACCCCATAATTGAGATCCCAAAACTCCGACAATATGACCTAAACAAGAACCTAAAATCAAACTAGGAGCAAATAAACCTCCAGGCGCACCAGAACCAAAAGCCACTAACGTTAAAATAAACTGAGCAATAAAAGTAATTATTGCTAATAAAAGATTGGGATCACTAGCAATTAAATATTCTCGCAAACCCGTATTATCTCGATAATATTCCGGCAGAAAAGCCACAATTAACCCAGAAATTAAACCAGCCAAAGCTACACGCAGAGGTAAACTAATATGTAACCTGCGATAAACTTTAATACTGAAAATTAAACCATGATGAAATACCGAACTTAATAACCCAATCAAAACACCTAAAAATAAATAGATGGGAATATCTAACAAAGCAAACTGAGTAGAATAATTCATTAATTCTAAATTCAGTTGCAAACTACCACCACCCAACCACCGAGAAATTACCCCACCAATAAAACAGGCGATAATTGCAGTTCCTAAAGTTACCCCTGATAAATCTTTAAGTAATTCTTCAATAATAAATAATACTCCTGCCAAGGGAGCATTAAAAGCCGCAGATAAACCCGCACCCGCACCAGCAGCGATCATTTGTCGGCGATGTTCTGGAGACGTGGGAACTAAATTACTCATTCCCGCAGCTAACCCCGCCCCAACTTGTACAGTCGGTCCTTGTCTTCCCAAAGTTAAACCAGCGCCTAAAGTCATCATGGCACTGATCAGTTTAACTGCGGCTACCCGCCAAGATAAATTAATGGGAAAATTTGCTAAGGTAGCTTTAACTTGGGGAATACCACTACCTGATGCTTCCGCTGCTAACCGCTGTACCAACAACCCAGCTAAAAACCCGAAACACATCCCGATAGCTGGTAAAACTAACCAGACTGGTAGTACGTGGGTAGTGTGAACTCGCCATGTACCTAACCATCCTGAACCTTGTTTCAGTAAGACTGCTGAGAGGGCAGCAACAATACCAATAATGGCAGCTTCAGCGTTAGCGTAACCCGTTGAAGATATGGCTAATCTTTGTTGTAGTTGCCGTAGGTTACGAAACTTTTGGATTAGCTGTTGGGAAAGCAGCATATATATACAAATTTAATTCTCAGAATTTTAGCGTATTTGCGCTATCAATCATGATTTTCTATAATTGCTCCTTAGTCAAATTAGATTTTTTTAACTTTGAAATTACAGATGTGGCTATTCACCACTTTTACCAGTGATATTCAGTCCTTCTAAGATCAGTGATGGAGTGTAACAAGATCCATTCCATTCTGGATCGCCACCTAATTTGACGATTTGTTTAAGGGTGTTGTAAACGTTGCCAGCCACCATTGTATCTTTGACTCTACCAACGATTTTTCCTTTTTTTACCCAATACCCTAAGTCTACGTTAATGGAAAAATCACCAGATATACCACTACCACCCCCTAACATTTGATCCACAATTAAACCTTCATCCATAGTTTGAATTAGTTCTTGTAAAGATGCTGTTCCTGGTTGAATGAGGAAATTAAATAAGCCGGGAGTGGGATAACTACCCAAACCAGGACGAAAACCGTTACCTGTACTCCCCATTTCTAATTGTCTACCGGTAGTGTGATCGCTGTAGAAGTTACGTAAAATGCCGTTTTCTATAAATACTAAGGACTTGGTAGGGTTGCCTTCGTCGTCAAAGGGACAACTATAGGGTCCTGCTTCTGGATCTTGGTAAAGTGTAAGAATAGGACTAACTACCTCTGTACCTATCCTTTCAGCCCAAGGAGAGGCTTTTTCTAGGACGTGTTTTCCGTTTAATGCTGCCTGTACTGTTCCCCAAAGCATATCAGCCGCCTTGGAAGTAAACAATACGGGAAATTTACCTCTAGGGGTAGTAACATTTTCTTTTGCCCAGGTTAATCGTTGTAAGATTTGGTAAGCTAATTTCTCTGGATCAAGTTCTCCTCGTTTGGTTTGTCCATCAGCAACACTGAGAAAATCATCACCCCTGATCCATTCTGCGGACATATAACAACTGAGGGTAGTGTCGGTGTAGTGACAGTCTAAACCTTGACTATTAATTAACCGAGTATTTTCTACATCACATTCCCAGTCACTGGTACAGAGTACATCAGGGTAAACATCCCGAATGATGGCGATCGCCTCTTTAGACCAATCTATCAAGGTTTGCACCGGAACATCTTCACCCAGATCAGGATATTGAGGCTGAGAATTACTGACTAATTCTACAGGTTCAGGTTCATTCAACTGACTTAAAGTCAAAGCTCTTTCTACCATTCCCTGGGGATCTACAGCACCATAAGCTACTGTCAGTCCTGGACAACCATCAAGCCACAGTCGTAGTGCAGTACCTTCAGATTGACTGGTTTCTATTTGTTTGAGGCGGTTAGCTTCAAAAAAAATCGGCTTTGAAAGCGATCTAGACTGATACACTTCCGCCGCCTCCGCACCAGATTTTAAGGCAATTTCTAGCAGTTGTTCCGCTAGTGTATCTTGTGAAAAATTTACAGAACCCATTTCCCTTGATAATTTGTGAACTTTACGGAGTCAGCACCAGCTAGACCCTGTTATTATCTCATTAGTTAGGGTTTAGGAGATGGGAGATGGGAGATGGGGTGATGGGGTGATGGGGAAGAAAAGATTTTTACTAAATTAATTCCCCATTCCCCATTCTTCATTCTAAATTCTAAATTCTAAATTCCCAATGCCCCATTACAAATTCACTTCTTGTAATAGCCAAAAACCTTCAAAAGATTGGGCTTGAGGATCTGACTGTACACCAACAAAATGTACACCGTTTGCCTGTTGTTTGGCTTGTTCAAACCCTTGAGCTTCTTTAAGTAATTCGGGTGTTCTGATATTCGCCACTACCCAACTTTCCGTAGCCCCAGTTTCTAAAATTAATCTGTTTTCCCTACCTTCCTCAAATCGCAAATAAGCCAACTCTAAACCAGACATCCACCCAGCAATAGGTAAAGCCCTGGGGGAAAAAATCAAAATTCCCGGAATACGCGCTTCTGGTGATAATTGTGCCAGTTCTAGGGGAAATGCTTCACCAAAACCTATTTCCCATTCTGGCATATCTGCAAAATCACTGGCTTGTAATGTCACAAATACCCATTGTTTTCCTTCCAGTGCATCTGGTAAACGTTGGGGTAAAGGTCTTTCTAATCTGACTGAGGGGTTAGTTTTGCCCTGATATCCTGGTTCTTGGGGATACACTTCTGCCATTCTTTGCTGTATCCATTGATTCAGAACCAAAGTTTTCCGACTTGGTAAAGCGGGAATACCCAAATCTTGACAACCTTTAGTAATCATATTATTCATTTGCCGACGGAAGAAACGAATTTTCAGGGGTGTTTCTCCCGCTTTGTTAATAGCTTCTTGTAAAGCTGTCCGCAACCATACTGAGTTTACCTCTGTACTGGGGCAATATTGAGCGTAACGAAACAGAGAATTAGTGTCTGCACGAACATCTGAAGGACTTTCACAGACTAATAATTCCCACACTTTTTTCTGGTTTTCGTCCAAAATTGGACGTGAGTAAAAATCTAGTTCCCAAATACTGCCCATGTTATACGATGAAACCTAGTTATTTGACTTTTTCTTATATTTTTACTCTACCAGTTCAATGTTTTTGACGCTCTTATTGCAAGAGTACGTTTTGCCTAAATTATTAGCAGTAAATAACCCCCGTCAAACCATCAGTTTAACAGGGGAATTGTCAGAGGTGCGATTTTACATCTAAAATTTTACCTCTGAATATTTTTTTTTAGGAACTTAGGTTTAGCCTCCGTATTAAACGTTATCTGCCAGACCAAGACCATTGTTGTAATTATCTAAGGCGGTATTAATTACACTACCAGAATCTAAGGGATAGAGAACGTTGGTATTGGAGTTATAGGGGCTTGGT
>RDXV01000300.1 GCA_004292695.1 Nostocales cyanobacterium
GTGCTATTTTTTTTCGGGACAAAAATCATCTTTACAATATAAGGGTAAACACGCTACTAAAAAAAGGTAAATACCTTAAAATAAATACCTGTTTTCAGGTAGTAGCCAGGTAATGGTGCCTATCTACTTTTACACCATGAAGATAATGCCAAAGCTAAACCTTCACCACTCCAACGCCTTAGAGAACTAACTGGTTTCTACTTTTTGTAATTAAAAATACCGAGTATGAAAAAAATACTTACTTGTTTACTGTGCCTGATGGTACTACAGCAAAGTTCCGCCACCATACGGCGTGTGGGTTTTATTGCCACCGTTCAAGCAGTTAATGGGTTCGACTATACAACCTTTCAAGCTGCACACGATGCTAGTATTACTGGCGATACTGTACAATTGTATCCTAGTACCTCTGGCACTGTTTCTTTTAGTGGAACTATCACCAAGCGGTTGGTGATTCAAGGGCCTGGCTACTTTTACAACGTGTTCCATTTAACTGGAGCGGAAGTTGGTAACACCAGTTTGCAGAATTTAGCAGGCGTTATAAGTAGTTGTAATTTCACCATAAACTTAGGCAGTGCAGGTACCACAGTAATGGGGTTACAAAATGTTACCGTAAATGTAACGAACCGTATAGAGGCACTCAACGACATTACCATTACTCGCTGCCGAAACGTGGTGATTAATTGGGATAATTCGGGTATATTAAACAATTGGTCTGTAAGTAGCTGTTACGGATTATCTATTACACAAACAGGGTTTAGTGCACAGTTTACTAGTGATAGAACAGTAGATAATCTTACTATCTCTAATTGTTTTGTAAACGGTGCAATTAATCTAAATACATCGCCCACGGGTTCCTACTTAAATAATAGGTTTACGAACTGCGTGTTTGCTAGCGGACATAATTTGGTATTGGCCAATGCATTTTTTACGATACAAAACTGCATATACGAAGGGCAGACTATGAGCGGCACTAATAATACCACCTTTATCAGGAACCTAACTACTTCCACCGCCACCAGCAATATTATTACCAATACAGGGAGCAACAGCGGCAATATTTTTTCAGTGGCACTAGCTAATGTTTTTGTGGCCTACCCCAACATGACTACCACCAACGGTGTAAATAATTTTAGCTTAGATGCTCGTTTGCAATTAAGGCCACAAGGCACACCGGTGAACCCAGCCATTGGTGCGGGGCAAGTGGTGGGTGGTACTACCAGTATAGATTGTGGCATGTTTGGTGGCAGTGCCCCATACACATTATCCGGCGTACCGTCCATACCGATATTTTATCAACTTGGTGCTAGTAGTGCAGTAACCGTGGGTAATACCTATACAGTAACATTTAGCGTAAGAAACAATAACTAATTAATAAATACTCAAAAATACGAACATGAAAAAAATACTTACTATGGTTTTGGTGCTTATGGTTAGCACCAGTTTTTTGGCTACTGCTACTATACGAAGGGTAGGCTTTACAGGTAGCAGTACAGCTGTAGATGGCCTCGATTATACTACTTTTCAAGCGGCACATGATGCCAGTATAAACGGCGATACCATACAGCTATACCCCAGTACACAAAGCAGTGGTAGTACTTTTAGTGGTGGTATAAATAAGCGGCTATACATTGTAGGCCCAGGGTATTTTGTAAATGGCTACAACATGCCTGGTTCGGGTATAATCAACAATGCTTTGCAGGCTTTACCCGGTGCTATTTCTAGTGCCAACTTTACCCTTGGTATTGGCAGTGCGGGTACCATTTTTGCTGGTATCAATGGCCTTGGATTAACCACGAGCAATATATTAGACTCCTTAAATAATGTAGC
>RDXV01000172.1 GCA_004292695.1 Nostocales cyanobacterium
TTAGTCTCCTCCATAAAAAACATTTGTAAAACTAGCCGAACTGACTATTTATTTCACCTTAAATAAGGGATAAAGGACTTAACCTATGCGAAAACAAAAGAAAAATGATAATGTAATTCTTAATCTGGCATTATCGCTGGCATTAACAACCACACCATTATCAATCGGTCTATCTGCTTTGTCACCTGTACTAGCAGAATCATTATCTGAAAATCCTGAGTTTTCATTACCAGAAACAGTAGAAAGAGGTACAAAAATCAGAATTGATGGTGACAGCAACTTATTAACAATTAATCAAACCCTCAAAAATAACTTTGAACAACAATTTAGTGGTACACAGGTAGAAATTAGTAATAATAGCAGTGATGAGGCAATTAAAAACCTATTAGATGGGAAAATTGACATAGCAGCTATTGGTAGAGAACTCACACCAGAAGAAAAATCTCAAGGATTAGAACAAGTTGTTTTACAAAAAGAAAAAATAGCCATTATTGTTAGTGTAGATAATCCATTTTCAGGTAATTTAACCAGCCAACAATTTGCCCAAATTTTTAGAGGAGAAATCACCAATTGGTCAGAATTAGGAGGAAAATCAGCAAAAATTAGATTGATTGATTATCCTGAAAATAACGAAACTAGAAACACTTTCCGTACATATCCCAGTTTTCAAGACGCGGAATTTTCTTCAGGTAAAAATGTCACTAAAATTCAAGATAATCAAGTTACCCAAGTTGTTAAAGAATTAGGTAAAGAAGGAATTAGTTATGCTCTAGCTAATCAAGTATCAAAACTATCAGATGTTAAAGTTCTGAAAATAGAAGGTTTAACTCCTGATGATGCAGAATATCCCTTTTATCAACCCTTAGTTTATGTTTACAAAAAAGAGCCTAACTTAGCAATTTCTAACTTTTTGGGTTATGCACTTGCACCTGTAGGTAAACAAGCAATAACAGCAGCTAGAGAAACAGAAGCTGCGATGATTGCAGCCAGAAAACTACAAAATGTTAACCTACAAAATGCAGAAGATTCTACCTCAGAAAATCAATCCGTCCTCACTAATGATAATTCAGAAGGTACTACAAATACAGTTAATTCTAGAAATGATCAACAGTTTGTTACTCCTGTAGAAAATAATCCTTTTGAAGATAGAACTCTCATTTTCTTAATAGCATTATCTTCATTACCTATTATTGCTTTCGCTTGCGTTTTAGCTTGGTGGTTAAGGAAAAAACAGCCATCCACAAATCAAACTCCAGAGAATCAAGGTCTAGAAAATCAAGATCAAGCCTTGACCTATATTAATTCAAATTCAGCACCAGTCACAGAAACTCCAGAAGAAAATTTAATAATTGATCCATTTGATATTTCCAATAAAGGTAATGGTAATGGTAATGGAAATGGTAATAGTGAATTACTAAATAAACACAATCATGAAAATTCTACCGTAGTCAATAGTGATAACGAACTGGTTTACATCACAAACACAAAACCCAGTGAAAGCATCAACGGAAAAACACCAATTAACAGTCTATTACAAAACGAATTAGAGAAAAAGACAGTCATTCACAATAAAGTTGAACAACGGAATATTTCTGAACCAAATATTAATCTAGATTGTGGTGAAGTTATCTGGGACACAGAAGCACCCGTAGCAGTTGTTAAAAATGCTTACCAGTCAGTTTCTAATATCACTCAAATTCCAGTCAGTGATTTACAAATTGCAGCGGATGATGATATCAATAAATCCCTGTCTGAATTACTGAATGAAGATACAGAAATATCATCAGCAAATGACCAGGATTTTGCAAGAGTATTAAACATAAACAGCACTTCAAATTCAAACTCAAACTCAAATTTAATAACTCAAGATGCTTATACTTCCCTATCTGAGTTACTAAATGACGATATTGATTTGTTGTCTAATCAACAAGCGACAAATATCCTCCAGGAAATTATCAACAACAACCCAACTTTATCAATTCATAAATCTGATATTTCACTGGTAGATTTATTAAATGAAAACACTACTTTAGCTGGGAATGAATCTACCAAATTATTACTAGAGAAAATTGGTGTTTTAGTTGCTAGAAATGATATAGATCCCAACACACCACTATCACAATTATTGGATATATTTAGTGATGAGCATGAACAGCAAGAAAAATCTACTCAAGATGCTTTAACATCCCTGCTTTCATCTACAAATAAATCCAACACAGAATCAATTAACTCTCTTGCTGATTTATTGGGTTTATCATCACCAGAACAGGAAAAACAAAATTCAGAACGACAAGATGTACGAGATGAAAGTCAAAAATTACTATCTGAGTTATCCAATGAGTTAAATCAAGTATTTAATGATTTGATAGATAATAATGACCTGAGTGCAGATTTGCCTGACGAATTATCACTCAATGTACCAGTTGCTGTACCCAATCATTCAAACTCGACAATTTATGAGTATATAAATTCAGAAGTAAATTTGAATACAGAGGAATTAATTGATCTTAATTATAACGTTGAAGATTTTGATTTAGAACCAACTCAAATAACAGAAAATATCATTTTAGATAATTGCAATAGCAATATTATCTTAACACCAAGAACTCCGAAATGGGCGTATGTTTCTTGGTACATTTCCCCCAGTCACATAGCAATAGCAAAAAATAAAGGTGGTGATTCGTTATTAGTGCGTTTGTTTGATGCAACTGATCTTGATTTAAGTTATCAAACGCCTAAATTAGTACAGCAATATGAATGTGAAGAAATCATCTGTGATTCTTACATATCTATTCCTACTAGCAACCGGGATTATTTAGTAGAAATAGGTTATTTGACCAAAAATAATACTTGGTTGTGTTTAGCTCGTTCTGGTAAAGTGCGGATATTTAGCCGCCCCAGTGGAGAATTTTGGTTTGTTGCAGATACAGAATTAATTATTCATGGTTCAACTGAACCTGGTGCAACTGTAACTATTGGTGGGAATCAAATTAAACTCCAACCTGATGGTACTTTCCGTTTACGTGTACCTTTCTCAGAAAACTTACTGGAATATATGATGACTGCTACTACTGCGGATGGTGAAAGTAGTATTTCTATTGTCAAGAAATTTTTTCAGGAAAATTCAGAAAATTAACATCATGTAGGGGCAACCCCCTGTGGTTGCCCAAAATGTCAATACAGCATTTTCCATTGTAATGAGGTATACTTTAGGCGGGCAAGATGCCCACCCCACAAGAGTTTCATGATTAGGGTTTGTACCTCATAAAAATGAAATCTGCTGTCAATTCACCAATTACCAATTACCAATTACCAATTAACAATTACCAATTACCTATCCAACCATTTTCATACTCAAATCTAACCATTTTGATTGGGTAATGGGCGCACTACTGGAAATATAATCAACGCCAGTTTCTGCAACTGTGCGAATGGTTTCTAGGGTAATATTTCCTGATGCTTCAATTTTGATTAGTTCGTTATGTTGACGAATTAATTTTACTGCTGTTTTCATATTTTCTAAGGACATATTATCTAACATAATGATGTCGGCTTGATGTGCTAATGCTTCCTTTACCTGTTCTAAATCTTCTGTTTCTACTTCAATTGTTAAAGGATAGGGAATTTGGGAACGCACAAGATTAATAGCTTCACCAATACTACCAGCAGCAGCAATATGGTTATCTTTAATCATCACTGCATCATCTAAACCCATGCGATGATTAATTGCACCACCTACAGTAGTGGCGTATTTTTCTAAGATTCTTAAACCAGGTGTAGTTTTACGAGTGTCTACAAATTTAGTGGGTAAATCTGCTATTTTTTCGGCATATTGATTAGTTAAAGTGGCAATTCCACTTAACCGCATTGCTAAATTTAAAGCTACCCTTTCCCCCATTAATAAAGCATCTAATGAACCATGAATTTCTGCTATGATTTGTCCTGGTTGACATTTTTCACCTTCGGCAATTTTAGGTAAAAAACTGACTTGATTATTTAATAGTTGAAATACTCTTGCAGCTATTGGTAAACCAGCGATTATTCCTGGTGCTTTGGCTACCCATTTAGCTGTTCCTAATTTTGAATTTGGGGATAAAATTGATTGAGTCGTGCGATCGCCTCTACCAATATCTTCCATTAACCAACTTTGTAAAAATTGATCTAATACTAAAAACGGTGGTAATACACCTCTGAAATTATTCATCTGATTTTGTAATTTTTATACTTATTCAGCAAACACTAATTTAACATTTTTGGAACAAATAACAATCTCTGTATTGCCTATTCCCTATTCCCTATTCCCTGTTCCCTTTATTATGGGCGATCGCCTTGTTGAAATCTTACCCAAGCCTGTTTTAACTCCGTCGGTGCAGGGTTTTTAGCATCATAAACCACGATCACATTAGTTAACTTTCTACCCGCAGGAACTAAAATTTTCCCATTAGCAGCCAAAGCTTTAGAAGCGCCCCCATCTAAATTCATCGCCTCATAGCAACCCATAGCTTTCATTACCTGTGCTTCCCGTTGCAAAGTCAAATTTACATCAAAATTCACCAAAAACAACCGTTTACCATCTTCAGGAAAACCAATAGCCGTTCTTGCACCACTACCCAAAACATGAGGATCTTTAAAACCTTCCACATCCGGTTTTAGCCAAATTTCCCCATTTCGCAACAGTCGCGGACCACAGGTAAGAGAAAACCAATGTTGATCCCATTCTGGTTTCCCATCAACCCTAGCTGTCACCATTTCCGGTTTATTTCCCGCACGTAAACCCAAAGTAGTACCAAAATTTTCCCACTGACTGTATTTCAGAAACTTTCCACCGCCCACCATATTACCCATCACAGTTTTTTGGGCATTCTTAGCAAAAAAAGTCCCATTTGCTACCACAGCAGCACGGGAACGAGCTACTAATTTCTGAAAATCTTCATCACCGCTGGTTTTTTGCATTGTATTAGCAAAAGTGGCATTATTAGCCAAACCAATGGTAATAAACGTATCGGGATCAGTTAAATCTACAATAGTTTGATAGCAGGAAATACCATTAAATTTCTGTTTTTTTACTTGTACAGTTTGGGCATGACTTGGTAAAGCTAATGCAAATATCTGGGTTAAAGCTGCACTACCCAGAAAGAAAAAAGAGCGCCGAGAAAATCGAGAATTTGTCATTGTTAGGTAATTCCTAAGTTATGAATTTAGGGAGCATCCCAAATGTGTAAATTTATTTTTATCTAAGGTCAAAATAATTTAAGACCTTGATATGATTGAACCGCAAAGGGCGCAAAGCACACAAAGGTCAAAGGTAAGATACTTACAGAGGTTTTTTAGTGTTGCTGCGGTTATTTTTTCAAAATTGGGATGCTCCCTGAATTTAAGTATATTATTTGCCGTAACCTTTTCAGTGACATGAATCAACACAAGTACAAACCTCAAACCTAAATCTGATTTAGCAAAGTTTTGTATTACACAGGAAAAGCAGTTACAATGCCTTTTGTTGATATTTTTGAAATTCTGTAAAAAAATGTTCACAAACCAAAGCCGAAAAAAACTCCAACTATTTGCAGGTATATTGACTACCGTCACCCTGACTCAATTGACAGGTATTAACTCCGTCACAGCAGCAGAAAAAGTCATTTTCCGTTATGGACCACTAGAGGAAACAGCCACCTTAACAGACTTAAAAGAAACCATAAATAGCGGTGAATTTCCTGACAGTATCAGTACATTCACAAAAAGAATTAACAAAGAACAAAGTAACTTTTTAATTAGAGGTTTAAAAGCAAGAATACCTTTAAATGTAGTCGCCCTCAACCGTTTACTTAATACCCAACTTGGGCAAACAATTCTCAGTGATATTGCCACAGCATTAGATCGCAAAGATGACGCAGGTGTACAAGCAGTCAGAGCAGGTTTAATCTTAGCTGCTAACTCAAAAGAAGGCTTATCAATACTGAATTTTATTCAAAACTATCCCAGTCAAAGTTTAAAAATTAACGTTCCCCAGGCTTTAGCAGTGGGTAGAAATTTGAATATGAGTTTTTGGCGAACTCAGCAATTAATGTTAGCCATAGCTCCACGAATTTCTGCCAACAAATTACAAATAAATCCTGCTTTTGATCCTCAAAAACCAGGAAATAACCAAGTACAAACATTAAACTTCAACTTAAATGATCAACAACGTCAACGACAAATTCCTGTAGATATTTATTGGTCAAATGCTGCCACTTCAGAAAAACCCGTAATTGTACTTTCTCATGGTTATGGTTCAGTGCGTACAGATTTAAAATATCTGGCTGAACATCTCACCTCACATGGTTATGTAGTGGCAGCATTAGAACATCCTGGAAGTAATTTTACAGTTAACAAAAATCCCAATTCTTTTAAACCCCAAGAATTTATTAACCGTCCCCAAGACGTGAGTTTTGTAATTAATGAACTAGAAAAAATTAACCAAACTACTGATAGTCCATTACAGGGAAAACTCGCAACTAATAATATTATGGTTGTCGGTTATTCCTTTGGTGGAACTACTGCTTTAGCCTTAGCTGGTGGAGAATTTGACATAGCTAGTTTAAAACAAAGCTGTGAAAAAAACGCAGACAAATTAAACTTAGTCCAGGGCTTTATGTGTCAGGCTAAAGACTTACCAAAAAATAGCTATCAACTGCGAGATGAAAGAGTTAAAAAAATCGTAGCTTTAACACCAGCAACCTCATTTTTATTTGGGGAAACAGGTTTAACAAAAGTCAAAGTACCAACCTTAATGTTAACTGGTTCAACTGACAACATTACCCCAACATTAAGTGAACATATCCCCAGTTTTGCGAAAATTCCCCAACCTAAATGGTTTGCTGCTGCGGTTGGTGCTACCCATTTAAGTATCATAGATCCCAGTTTAACTAACGGTAAACCCGGAGAACCCAAACTCTCCTTTTCCAGTCGGGAAGTCGTCGGTGACAAAGCAGTGGATGTCCGTAACTACATCAAAGCTGTAACATTAGCAATGGCCGCCCAGTCTACCTCCGCAGCTGATCAATATGCTAGTGTCTTAACTCCTGGATATGCTCAAATTGCTTCCACACCATTATTTCCCTTCCGTCTACTCACCGAACTTCCCGCAGCAATGGGTTTAATGGGGGGAAATTGAAGGAGCGACAAAGAAGCTACAATTGGGGCTGGGTGTAGGTTTTAGGGTGTAGGTTTTTTATAAATACCAACAAAAAAGGCTTGGAAGTAACCAAGCCCAGACTTCACTCAGGGTAAAATATATCTAAGTATATAAACCCTCAGCTTCTTAAACATCTACCTAAAGACATAAATTTAACAACACCCAGAATTAATTTTAGTAATTATTACTACAAAAATCACCAGGAAGATTAAAAATCTGTACCAAAAGCTATCCTCATTCCCCAAAAAACAATTAAAATACCCATAGCAAACCAATCACCTATTCTTAATTTTAACTCTTGCCATTTCACCCGATGTTCATTAGGACTGGTAAAACCCCTAACCACCATTGCATTTGCCATTTGTTCCGCTCTTAACAACAAGTTTTCTAACAATTTTTCAATCACAATTAACCAAACCTTAGCACCTCCTTTTAACCCTAATTTCTTCCAATTAATTGCCCTAGTCATCACCGAACGAATCAAGTTTTGAATTTCTTCTAAAACTAGGGGAATAAACCGCAGAGATAATGTTAACGTCAACATTAATTCTGTCACGGGAATTTTAAATCTTTTCAAAGGTTGTAATAAACTTTCCATTCCCGAAGTAATTTCTTCCGGTGCGGTGGTTAATAAATATAAATTAGTGCTGTAAATTAAGGTAAAAACAATGGTACTTAAACTAATTGCTAAATCTAAAGAACGACGATTGATTTTAATTGGTCCCTGGTGAAATATCACATATTTATAGTCTTTTTTACTATCCACAATTTCCGGGGCAGGTTTTGTTTCTGTGGTCAGTGGTTGTAATACTTGTTGATTTGCTGGTAGTCTGGGACTGTAACTAACACCCAGCCCATCTGGGCTAATAGAACCAATTGATAATACCATAAAAGATAATATCAATAACCAGCCCATTTGTTGCCGCCACACTCTCAAAGGAATTCTGGCAAGTAGGGTAATAAAAATCAAAATTACTACTAATGTAACCCGCCAATAATTATTAGCTACTACATAGCTGGTGAGGAAACTCAACAACCAAATTAATTTAACTCTGGGATCTAATTTGTGTAGCCAGGTTTCCGGTTGTTCTAAGTATAAGCCAAGGGGAAGCGATCGCAATAAATCCATAGTTAGTCATTAGTCATAGGTTATTAGTCATTAGTCATGGCAGAAAATGACTAATTGACTAAGAACTACTATTACACGCGAGTTGCTCGGTTGACACTACCAACTTCCATTTCACGGACTTTTTTACTCCGCCATAATATACGAATTGGTGTACCATCAAACCCTAATTGTTTACGGAATTGTCTTTCTATGTAACGACGATAGTTGTCATTAAACCGTTTAGCCTCGTTCACAAATAAAGCAAATGTGGGTGGTTGACTGCTAACTTGTGTACCGTAGTAAATTTTACCCTGTTTACCACTGCGAGAAGTTGGGGGAGAATGCCAGCTAACTGCATCTGTGAGGACTTCATTGACTACGGATGTACTAACACGGCGTTTATGAGATTCAGCGGCTTTATCTACCAATTCCAAAATTTTAGTTACTCTTTGTCCAGTTAAGGCACTTACAAAAATGGTACTTGCCCATTCGGTAAAGTGTAACCTAGCTTCTAAACTTTTTTCATAGTCATAAATGGTATAAGAGTCTTTTTCTACAGCATCCCATTTATTAACCACAATTACACAAGCACGACCATCATCAATAATGCGTCCTGCTAGTTTTTGGTCTTGTTCGGTGACTCCATCTAAAGCGTCTAAAACCAATAACACCACATCCGCACGACGAATAGCTTTAAAAGCGCGGTTAATGCTAAAAAATTCCGTTCCGTACTCGATATGTTTCTTTTTCCTAATACCGGCGGTGTCAATTAAGCGGTAGGTTTGCCCTTCATGCTCAATTACAGTATCAATTGTATCGCGGGTAGTTCCCGAAATTGGGCTAACTATTGCCCGTTCTTCACCCACGAAAGAGTTTAAAAGACTGGATTTACCAACATTGGGACGACCAACAATAGCAATTTTTATTTCCGTATTTTCTTGGACTTCGTTGACTTCAGGAATGTATTTAATTAACTCATCTAGAATATCTCCCGTACCGCTACCATGAATAGCAGAAATGGGGTAAGGTTCACCTAGTCCTAATTCCCAAAATTCACTGGCTTGAATGACTCCTTGTTCTGGTGACTCACATTTGTTAACAGCTAATAAAACCGGTACAGGGTGTTGACGTAACCACATCGCTATTTCTTCATCTGCGGGAGTAGGACCAGTTTGACCATCCACCACAAATATTGCTACACAGGCTTCTGAAAGGGCTGTTAAAGCCTGTTGACGAATCAAAGGCAGAAATTCGGTATCATCGTTAAATACTAACCCACCAGTGTCAACTACGACAAATTCTCTAGCACCCCAAAATGCTGGACGATAGGTGCGATCGCGTGTTACACCAGGTTCATCATGAACTATCGCGGTTTGATCTCCCGCTAAACGATTTACAAAAGTAGACTTGCCCACATTAGGGCGGCCGATAATTGCAACAACTGGCAATGACATAAATTTGATTTTCTTTGTGCTGAGTGTGTAGATGTGCTGAGTTTCATAGCAGAAGGCAAAAGGCCAAAGGCAAAAGTAACGCAAAAATCATTTAAATTTAATTAAATCTATTTAATTAATTTATTGTCTTAACTGCCTTGTCTATTGCTATATATCTACGTTTTTCACCCAGCACGGTTTTAGAGAACTATTAATCATATCATATTTTTTGATTATATTTTATTTACAGCAGGGAATAGGGAATAGGGAATAGGGAATAGGGAATAGGGAATAGGGAATAGGGAATAGGGAATAGGTTAAACGTCTTAAAATTTGTACCCGCTTGATGATCTGCAATCTGCTGTGTTCTTTATTATTGAACTTTTCCGAGTAAATTACTCATTATACTGATTATGATGTTATCAAAAATATGATATAATTAGTAATTTTACTCTTGACAAACAAAAATATACGTAAATATCCTAAAGCAAAATCATCAAAATTTATCACAATGAATAAGCATAAATTAATAGAAATTAGTGAATATTTGTTTTTGGGATTAACAATTGCGGGAACTGTAGGAGCAGCAATGACTCAACAGGTAGTTTATATAGCTGTTCCTTTAACTTTCAGCATAGCATTAAATTTAATTAATCGTCCTCGTTTGTACAGTTCCCAGTCATCGGTACAAACTGAACAGATACAAGCAGATTTAGATAATTTTAGCAATAGAATTGATCAACTACAAATAACCATAGAAAAATCCCATCGGCAGTCACTCAATAGTGAACCTGTAACTGAATCTATGGAAGATGTCAATACGATTATAATTGCAGAAAGATTAAATAATTTGACCACAAATTTTGAGCAATATTCTCAGCAGTTTACAGAAATATCTGAAAGGTTATCAGAAGTAGAAATAGCCGTAGAACTAATTACTCAATCCGTCAAAAAACAAGGTGAAGAATTACAGAGTTTAGAAAAATCAGAAAATTCTCAGCTTAAATTGTCAAAATCAGAAGTAAACGAAGAAATCAGTAATAATTACAAAACTCTTGATACTAGATATTTGCAGTTAGAGCAGACAATAGAAACATTAAGTCAAAATCATAATGAATTTACAGAAATTGCCAACAGGTTATCAGGGTTAGAAAACTCTTTAGAAATGGTTACTCAAACCATAAACGAGCAAAGTAGAAAGTTACAGAATTTAGAAAAACTAGACATTAACGAAGATATCAGAAATCAATACAAAACAATTGATAATAGATGCTTAAAATTAGAGCAAGCGATAGAAACATTAAGTCAAAATCATCAAAATCATCAAAATACACCCACAGAATTAAATCCATATCCAACTGCTGATAATTCTATAGAAGAAACCCTAGAAATATCAGCTATACCAACAGAATTCGGCGAATTTTATAACCCTGTAGAAACAAATTACTCCTTAGCATCAAGAGACGTGATTCAAGATACAGTTAGTTTAGAATTTGAACCAAATCTATATAACATGGAAATAGAAGTAGAACAAAATCTTCAAAACATGGAAATTGAACAGGAATATCCTGGGAGTCAATTTGATCAAACATTGGCTAAAAGAAACTTAGAAGAAACAATTCCCATGTTAGAATTTGATCAATTAATTCCTAGTGAATTAACTGGTAGTCAAGACAATGAACTTATATCTGGAGCTAATTTAAAAGGTCATAAAGGCAAAGTTTTATCAGTAGATTTTAGTCCAAATAGTAAGTTTTTGGCTAGTGGTAGTGATGATAAAACCCTCAAAATTTGGGATTTAGAAACTCAGCAACATCGTACTTTTGTCGGACATCAAGATGCAGCTTGGTCAGGTGCTATTAATGCGGTAGGATTTAGTATAGATGGTAAAATTGTTGCCAGTGGTAGTGATGACAAAACTATTAAATTATGGGATGTAGAAACAGGTAATACAATTATAACCTTCACAGGCCATGAAGAAAAAATCTGCTCCTTAGCATTTAGTCCCCTGGGTAAAATATTAGCTAGTGGTAGTAAAGATAAAACTGTGAAACTTTGGCATCTGGAAAAAAATAAACAGATTTACTCATTAAAAGCCCATCAAGGTGATGTGTTGTGTGTTGTTTTCAGTCCAGATGGTAAACTTTTAGCAACTGCTGGTGATGGACAAGATGGGAGTATTAAAATCATCAAATTAGCAGAAAGTAAAGTCAGGACTATTAAAGTTAATTCTGACTGGTTTAGTGGTAGTATTAATACTTTAGCTTTTAGTCCAGATGGTAAATTTTTAGCCAGTGGTGATAACAAAAAAACTATTAAATTATGGGATGTAGAAACCAGTCAGGAAATTAAATCATTCAACAAACATTCTGATCATGTTATGTCTATTGCTTTTAGTGCAGATGGTAAATTATTGGCTAGTGGGAGTAAAGATAAAACTGTAAAATTATGGGATGTAAAACAGGGGGTAGAAATTGCTAGTATGCAATGTGGTAATGAGGTAATTTATTCCGTAGCTTTTAGTCCAGATGGTAAACTAATTGCTGCTGGTAGTGGTGATAAAACTATTACTATTTTGCCTGTAAATGCGTAAATAAGTAATATTTTTCAGTATTCAGTGGATAAATTTTTTCTCAGAGTCAGAATTAAACACAAGCTTGTTAACTTCTGACTCACCAGAGATTCTATATTTAAGAAGTGTGACTTAATAGGAAAGAGATATGTTTGGATTAGGATGGCCGGAAGTAGTGATTATTGCTATCGTGGCAATTTTGATTTTTGGACCGAAGAAAATACCTGAGTTGGGGGGAGTTCTGGGAAAAAGTTTGCGAAATTTCCAGGAAGGAATTAAAAAGTCTGATGATGATAACGTAGATCAGAATTAACATCAATCTAGTCCCCAGGCAAGTTTTTTAGATTTGGGGATCTTTGTAAAGTTTAAAATCTGAAATTCAAACTTTGGCAATGGTTTGGGGCTAGATTTAACAAGACTAACCTTAAAAGACCTAATATAATTTAGGTTATGTATAAATGCGCCCTGCTGGAATCGAACCAGCCTGAAGACGAATTATGAGTTCGTTGCCTCCCCAATCGGCCAAAGGCGCTTACCTTCATTAATCGTGTATCAGCATAGCAAAAAAATAAATATCTAGAAATATTTTTTTATTGGCTGATGAACACACGATAATAAGTATAGCATAATTTTACAGGTTTTACGAAGTTGATCCAAAATTTTTCTTTTGAACCTAAAATCTAATCTATGAATGCTTGAGGAAGTTAGTTTCCAGAGTAGGTAAACACCATAACTCCAGGACTTATGCACAGAATTGATCGGTGAAGACCGGGTGTGGGGTGTAGAGTGTAGGGTGTAGGGTTTTTTTATTCCCCTATCCTGGGAAAACCTAATTATTTAGTTCTTTTGCGTAAGTCCTAAATTCTTTTAAAGTGATTATTGTGTATTGTGAGTTTGTAATAAACTATTAAGCATATTAAGCAATGAAGATAAATTCCACTGTAATTCTCACCTTAGCATTATTAAGCCTAATGATCGGCTCTGGTTCTGTCAGTGCATATTTAGGTTTTACTATGGGTAGTTCTGCTCTCAAAGGTGTATCATCTCCAGATGCTCGCCCCACTACGAAATTCGCCAGTGGTAACAACAACAAAGTACAACAGGTAGGAGTTACCCTTTTAAAAGAGGAGGACATCATCAAAAGTACCAAAGCTAGAATCCAGGAGAACAAAACTGCCAAAAAACCGATACAAAGCGATGACGAAATCAAACCACAGAAGCCTAAAGTGGAAGAGAAACGGAAAGAAGTAGAGGAAGAAAAACTAGAACCTGGATTTCCCATTGTTTCTGAAAGCGAAGGTGTATCCATGTCTGTACAATCAGTTCGTTACTCCGGTGGGGATTTATTATTAAGGGTAAAAATGCAAAATAAAGGTGCTGATTCTGTCAGATTTTTGTATAGTTTTTTAGATGTAACAGATGATAAAGGCAGAACCCTGAGCGCAATTACAGAAGGACTACCCACAGAATTACCCGCAAATGGCCCTGAATTTACAGGTACTATCAGTATTCCCACTGCTTTACTAGATGATGTTGGCAATGTATCACTAGCTTTAACAGATTATCCAGCGCAAAAACTCAAGTTACAGGTGTCAGATATTCCTGTGGAAAAATAGAAATGCTATTGTTAGCTTGTTGGTATTGGCGTAATTTTTCTACGGGCTTTAACGGTGAGCGGTTCTCCTGATTTAATTTGGACAGATATTGGGTTGCGACTATTATCAGTTCTACTGCTGATATCAATTAACGCCTTTTTTGTGACTGCGGAATTTTCGATGGTAACGGTGCGGCGGACTCGCATTCACCAGCTAGTACAGTCTGGTGATATCCCTGCGGTCGCCGTAGAAGCCTTACAGCGTAGTATAGAAAGACTCTTATCTACTGCTCAATTAGGAATCACTCTTTCTAGTTTAGCTTTAGGTTGGATTGGCGAGAGTACCATTGTTGTACTTATAGAAGCTTGGTTACAGTCTTGGCCTTTACCTGGGAATTTGAGTAATGTTTTTGCTCATTCTCTTGCAGTTCCGATCACATTTTTTTTAATTGCCTATTTACAAATTGTCTTAGGGGAATTATTTCCTAAGTCAGTGGCAATGATGTATTCAGAAAAATTGGCTAGGTTTTTAGCTCCTTCTGTAAAGGCAATTGTCCGATTTTTTAGTCCAGTAATTTGGATTCTGAATCAATCAACTCGTTACTTATTAAGGTTATTTGGTATTGAATACACTGGACAAAGTTGGCGGCCACCTGTGACTCCTGAAGAATTGCAATTGATTATTTCCACGGAAAGGGAATCTACAGGATTGGAATTAGCAGAACGGGAATTACTAAATAATGTGTTTGAGTTTGGTGACATTACTGCTCAAGATGTAATGATTCCCCGTAGTAATATTATTACTTTATCTGAAGATGCTACTTTTCAAACATTTTTACATGAAATAACAGCTACAGGTCATACTCGTTATCCGGTAATTGGTGAATCCTTAGATGATATTCGTGGTATTGTCTATTTCCAAGATTTGGCTATACCTTTATGTACGGGAAAATTGACATTAGAATCACAAATTAAACCTTGGATGCGTCCCCCTCGTTTTGTTCCTGAACAGACTTTGTTAAGTGAATTACTACCAATGATGCAGCAGGAAAAACCCGCAATGGTAATAGTTGTAAATGAGTTTGGCGGTATTGTAGGACTGGTAACAATTCAAGATGTGATTGCAGAGATTATTGGAGATGCAGGTGAACCTGAAGTTAGTAATGAATTGCTGATTGAAATGTTAGATCCGCAAACATTTTTAGTGCAAGCACAGATTAATTTGGAAGAAATAAATGAGGTCTTACATATTAATTTACCGCTGACGCGAGAATATCAAACTTTGGGTGGTTTTTTACTTTATCAACTACAAGCTATTCCCAGTAAGGGGGAAATTATACATTATGAGAATTTAGAATTTACTGTAGTATCTATCATTGGACCAAGGCTTAACGAAATTCAAATTAGAATCTTACCTACAGAATTTCAAGAAACAATGGGTAATTAATAACTTTGGTTTTTTTGATTACTAATTACCCATTTCTCGTTACCCATTACTAAATAATAGATTAGCAAATTTTGTTCACGATTGTACGCCCCTATATTGGAAATTTTGCTTAAATTCAACTTCTAGGGTGTAACTATATTTTCTTCAATTTCTTCAATTTATGTGGTCTAACGGACTATTTGGGGTGAATTGAATGTAATTTATCTTACATTATCCATCCCCAAAAATATTAATAAAACCTAAAGATAAAAATTCTGTGACTTAGGTTACAGTTTTTCCTGAAAGGTAAGGTTTGAATACATATATATTCTCTGTTACTCCCAATGGTAAACATATCTATCTCAAAGTTTACACAGTGGGGATCACTGGGAATAGAGAAGAGATTCATAGCTAAAGTAAATTTATATCTCTAAAGCATGACATCCTAAAAATGAAATGAGGATAATGGGAAAGCATACCAAAAAATTTTAGACTCTGTTTACATTCTTGTTATTTGTTAATTTTGCTATTTCATATCCTGGCTGACTATCTCTATTCACCAAATATCAAAGTTTTTCAACAAAATTATTGAATCTAGAGGTTTAAAAATGCAAATTTTACATAAGATTCACTGTCCAAATTGCGGCAGCGCGGC
>RDXV01000033.1 GCA_004292695.1 Nostocales cyanobacterium
TGTCAACTGTCAACTGTCAACTGTCAACTGTCAACTGTCACCTGTCACCTGTCACCTGTCACCTGTCACCTGTCAACTGTCAACTGTCAACTGTCACCTGTCAACTGTTAAAGTAGAAATTTTTCTATGGCGATCGCCACTCCATGATCTTCTACACTGGATGTTACCCAGTTTGCTATTGCTTTGACTGGTTCTGGTGCGCTTCCCATTGCTACACCTATTCCTGCATATTCCAACATTTCTACATCATTGAAGTTATCCCCAATAGTCATTACCTGAGAACTTTCTATTCCTAACATTTCTTCTGCAAGGTAACGAACAGCAGTACCTTTATTAACAAAGGGATTGGCTACTTCTAGGAATGTGGCGACGGATGTTGTCATGTATAATTCTGAGGGTGTATATTGCAACTTTAATTCACCCATCATGTTTTTGATTAATTCTACATCGTTACATAAGGCTAAAACTTTAGTAGGAATTTTATCAGTTAATACTTGTCGTAAATCACCTACAGGAATAGCGTTAATACCACAACGTTCTGCATAACCAGCGGTATCTGTTGTAATTTCCCGGACGTAAAGTTGATCATTAATATAGAAATGGACTGATAAAAGCGATCGCCATTGTGGTTGTTCAAAGTAATCTAGTAGTTGATAAGCTATTGCTGGAGAAACCGTCAAATGACGATGGATCTTAGCCGTATTTGGATCTTGAATCCATGCTCCTTGATAAGCTACCAATGGTAAATTAGAGTTTATCTCCTGATGAAACCGTAAAGCTGAACAATACATTCTCCCTGTGGCGATCGCAACGTGAATACCTTGAGATTGGACTGCATTAATAGCTGCTTTGACGGTTGCACTTATTTGATTATCATGTCCAGCAATTGTACCATCTATATCTAGTACCAGTAGCTTAATATCTTTTCTATTTTCCGCCTGATTATTGATAGATGTCATAAATCCGGTAAGGTAAATACTTGGTTAATATTCTTGAATAATGTAATTTAAAGCACATTAATAACTAAACAAGTGGAGATGTATTTTTTTGCTCTACACAAGAAAAATATAATCCCATATACTCATCAAGATACTTTTTTCCTTAAACGCCAATGAAACAACCGAGGTTAAACAATCATACCCTGATTAGGCAGAATTTACTAACGTTAGACTATTGTAAAGACTCTGTAAATTCGTGATCCCAGTGTAGACACTGAGGTGTGAATGGAAGTATAAATAGATTGCTAGGGTAAAATTATTGAAGTTCACTCAGTTTTGAATACAAGGTGTTGAACACAAGTGCAACCATTACTAAAAGCCCCATTAAATTATAAAAAGGAAAAATCATGAAGACTCAAAAATTACTTATATCTGCCAGTGTAGCTTTAGGTTCATTGCTATGTATGACCACTACCGCTAAAGCTGCTAACTTTACTACAAACTATACCCCAAATAACCCTGATCCTAAAGCAGACATTTGGCTACAGTCTATTACACAAAATGGTCAGACATTTGGTAACTTTTCTTTAGTTGAAAGTGCTATTCTCAGATCAAGTCAAGTTAGATTAGGACCTGCAAGTACAGATAGAGGTGATAACGCTTCTTCTCCTTACGCTCCCAATGAAACACCGACAAATCAGCAAATTGCGGCATTTTTGGGTAATAGAAACTTAAACAACATCATTGATACTGAAGATGATGATTCTTTCAATCTGGATATCTTCTTTGATAGAAATATTAGAGCAGACAATACAGGATTAGATAACCTTTTCTTCTGGGAACGGGGTAAAAATAGTGACTTACGAATTCAAGCGCTAGATGGTGCTGGTAATTTAATTGGTAATGCTTTAACATTATTCCGAGCAAACCAAGGAAACGGGGGATACAGTATTGATACTACAGAGATTGGTGGGTCTCAAGCTGTGGGTACTTGGGGTGTAACATTAGGACAATTAGGAGTAACCGAATTAAAAGGTTTGAAATTAACATCTAATGCTAGTTTCAGCGGTCCTGATTTTAAAGTGGTAGCGAGAACAACCCCAGAACCAGGAGTGATCTTAGGTTTAGGTACAGTAGCAACTTTAGCATTCTTCAGTCGTCGTGGCAAAAAAGCAGCTTTAAATTCTGCTAATTAATGTTTTTGTGTTGGGAAGGATCAAATTAACCAACTTTCTTGTTTCAACTAGGCTAAAACATTAGCATTTTCTGTTTCAAGAAAAATTAACGCATAATCACGTAAATAAAAACACGGTTACATAGCAGAATACGAAACTGCATATATTTTTTACCCCTGTAGTCACCCTTGTAAGGAGGGACTATGGAGGGGTATTTTTTTGTGCATTTTCATACAGGATTGATATAAGATCAACAGAATAAATATGTAAAAATAAGAGAGTGGCTAGAAAAACCACCCATCAATCAACAAACTTATGACTTTGAGTCTTGAAATTGGCGTTTTTTGTTTTGTGACAACAAACCAAAACCAGCAACTAAACCAAAACCTAAGAGAGTAGAGGGTTCGGGTACTTTAGTTGAGATAGGACTGTAATCGTATGTAACTGTCAGGTCTCCTTTAGCCAAAGTATTAATCTGAGAACTAATGTTACCTGAACCTATAACATTAGATTGAGCTATAGCAGATAATAAAAAGTCCACGTTACCAGAACCAATAAATGGTTGTAGATTACTTACTAAATTCTTGGTATCTGATGTCGAAGCAGAAAGACCATTAATTGTCCTTCCAGAAGCTCCTGCATAGTCTGTTATGCCATCATATCTAGCAACTTGGTAGGCGTAAAGGTTACTGGGAGTAAGATTAAATAGAGTGTCAGAACCCAGAGTTAAATTAATGTCTGAGGATAGGTTAACGCCAACAGTGGCAGATCTGGAACTCCTGTTCTCAAAACGCGCACTTCCCTTGATATCTCCAGTCAAATCCAAGGTAACACTGTTCAGAGTACCGAGAGAAGGGTTAAATTTCTGAATGCTTAGTGTTTTAGTAAAATCTGTAGTATCAAAATCTCCAGAAGAAGCAGTATAGCTCAGAGAAGCTGCATTAGCAGTTCCAGCAGTTGTCATAATTCCAGCTATACCAGCTATAGTAGTTAGAGCAGCAGCAGTAAGAATTTGGGACTTCATGATTAAATTATTATTTGTGTGAGGAAAACTTGGAGTTACAAGTAATTATCTAACCATGAAATACATAGATTATGTCGAACATTTGATGAAGATTTGATAAATATTACAGGTAAAAAACAGGATTTTAACTATTTAGGACACACCATAAATTTAAATATAAATAATTTAAATAAAAATACAGCAGAATTAAAGAGTCAGAAGTCAGGACTCAAACTAGCTTTGTGTATGGGTTTTAATTTTGATTCTGTACCTCATTGATCTGCAATCTGCTGTATTGATAATATTGATGAATTTTTGATTAAGCTAGAAAACAGAAACCATTAACAACATATAGTTATGAATACTGACATCAAAAATCATCCTACGTTTATTCTCGTAGATGGTCATTCTTTAGCTTTTCGTTCCTACTTTGCTTTTGCTAAAAGTCGTGGTGGTGGTTTGCGTACAAAAGCAGGTATTCCCACTAGCGTTTGTTTTGGGTTTATTAAATGCTTGTTGGAAGTAATGAAAAGTGAAGAACCACAAGCGATAGCAGTAGCATTTGATTTAGCCGCGCCTACGTTTCGTCATCAAGCAGATGATAATTATAAAGCGAATCGGGCAGAAACACCGGAAGATTTTATACCCGATATAGAAAACTTGAATGAATTATTAGCAGCGTTAAATATACCGATTATTACATCACCGGGTTATGAAGCAGATGATGTATTAGGAACAGTTGCAGAAAAAGCGTCTCAAGCTGGATATAAAGTTAAAATTTTATCAGGAGATAGAGATTTATTCCAATTAATTGATCAAGAAAAAGGGATTACAGTTTTAAATTTTAGTCCCGAAGCATTAAAACGTTCAAATAATAGCATTTCTGAATTTAAAGCAGAACAAGTTAAAGAAAAATTAGGAGTTTTACCTACCCAAATTGTAGATTATAAAGCATTATGTGGTGATACCTCTGATAATATTCCTGGAGTTAAAGGAATTGGGGAAAAAACCGCAGTCAAATTATTGAATACATATCAAACTTTAGAAGAAATATATCAAAAAATAGATGAAATTACAGGTGCAACCCAGAAAAAATTGATTGCTGGTAAAGAAGATGCTCTTCATTCTCAATATTTAGCAAAAATAGTAGTAGATGCACCCTTAGAAATAAATTTAGAAGATTGTCATTTAACGGGTTTTGATAATGAAAATTTAATTCCTATTTTAGAGAAATTAGAATTTAACAAATTTTTAGAACAAATCAACGAACTACAAGCAAAATTTGGTGGTACAGTTCAAGAATTGCCAACTTCAGAATTTCAAACTTCAGAATTTCAAACTTCAGAATTTCAAAGTAACAATATTGAATCTTCAGAAGATGATGATATATGGTTTTTCAGTGCAGAAGATACAGCAAAAGCAGAAAAATTAGACTCTGGAAACATTCAAATTCAGATTATTGACACAGAAGAAAAATTACAAGAATTAGTTAGCATTTTATTAAAATGTACAAATCCTGAAAAACCCGTTGCTTGGGATACAGAAACCACCGATTTAGATCCGAGAAATGCAGCATTGGTAGGAATTGGATGTTGTTGGGGAATAGGAGAAAATGAAACTGCTTATATTCCTGTTGGACATAAAAACGGCAATAATTTAAAATTAGAATTTGTATTATCAACACTGAAAGAAATTTTAGAAAGTGCAGATTATCCCAAAACATTTCAAAATGCGAAATTTGATAGATTGATTTTTCAGAACCAAGGAATTAACTTAGCGGGTGTAGTATTTGATCCCATGTTAGCAAGTTATTTGTTAAATCCTGATAACACCCACAATTTAAGTGATTTATCCTTGCGATATTTGGGTTTACAACTAACAGAATATGATCAAATAGTTCCCAAAACTGGAAAAAAACAACCACAAAAAAACATCTCTGATATTAGCATTCATACAGTAGCTTATTATTGTGGTAATCAGGTTTATGCTACCTTTCAGTTAGTGGATAAATTAAGGGAAGAATTACAACAAATTCCTGCATTAAATAAGTTACTGTTAGAAGTTGAACAACCCCTAGAAACAGTTTTAGCAGAAATGGAATATACAGGGGTAAGAATTAACTCAGATTATTTACAAGAATTATCCCAGCAATTAGAATCAGATTTAGCAGAATTAGAAACCAAAGCTACAGAAATTGCAGGAGAAAAATTTAACTTAGGTTCTCCTAAACAATTGAGTTATATTTTATTTGAAAAACTGGGTTTAAGTACCAAATATTCCCGGAAAATTCAAACAGGTTATTCTACTGATGCTGCGACTTTAGAAAAACTGCAAGAAGTGGATGAGACTGGGTTTGTAGATTTAATTATTGAAAACCGGACTTTATCAAAATTAAAATCAACTTATGTAGACGCTTTACCAGCGTTAGTACATCCGAAAACCCAGAGAATTCATACTCATTTTAACCAAACTGCAACCGCTACAGGTAGGTTATCTTCTTCTAATCCAAATTTACAAAATATCCCCATTCGTACCGCTTTTAGTAAACAAATTAGAAAAGCGTTTTTACCTAAGTCTGGTTGGTTAATGGTTGCTGCTGACTATTCCCAAATTGAATTAAGAATTTTAGCACATTTGAGTCAAGAACCTGTATTAATTCAAGCATATCAAAATAATGAAGATATTCATACTGTGACTGCAAAGTTAGTGTTTGAAAAAGAAGAAGTGACATCAGAGGAAAGAAGATTTGCAAAAACTATTAATTTTGGTGTTATTTATGGGATGGGTTCGTTAAAGTTTTCTCGTTCTACGGGAGTTGATAAAAATACTGCAAATGAATTTATTAAAAAGTTCAACCAAAGATATCCTTTAGTTTTTGCATATTTGGAAAGTGTGAAAAAACAAGCTATTTTCCAAGGTTATGTAGAGACAATTTTGGGAAGAAGACGTTATTTTGAGTTTACGAGTAGGAGTTTACAGGAGTTACAAGGTAAAAGTTTAGAAGAAATTGATTTGAGTAAGTTAAAAAATTTGGGTGCGTATGATGCGGGTTTATTACGTTCTGCTGCAAATGCACCAATTCAAGGTTCAAGTGCGGATATTATTAAAATTGCAATGGTGCAGTTACATGAGGTTTTAAATAAATATCAGGAAAAATATAAAGCACGTTTGTTATTGCAAGTTCATGATGAATTAGTTTTTGAAGTTCCTTATGAAGAATGGGAAGAATTACAAATAGAAATTAAGTCAAAAATGGAAAATGCTGTAAGTTTAAGTGTTCCTTTGGTTGTTGATGTGCGTGCGGGTGAAAATTGGATGGAAACAAAATAGATTTTTAGATTGTTAGATCCCTGATTTCTTTTATCAATTTATTATTAAATCAGATGATAGGAGACTTTAGGGATCTTGCTATAATTTAAAAATCTGTTTTGCTTGTAAATTCAAGTTAGGAAATTGATGAGAAACAATTAAATTATCTCCCACAAAAACACCTACTTCATGATAAATTTTATCAACTAATTCTAAGACTAAAATACTTTGATTTTCAGGATCAATGATCCAATATTCAGGAATTTCACAATCTTGATATTGTAAGCGTTTAGCAATAAAATCTCTATTTCTTTGTAATTCACCTGGACTGACAACTTCTATCACTAGCAAAGGTGGTAACATTGATAAACGGATAGTATTCCGATTTGCTAATAATTTAATGTGTTCTTCTGCAAGAATAGTTAAATCAGGAAAGCGGTTTCTAGGTTCTCCCCTCACCTCCAATTCTAAACCATGTCCTCTAACTCTATCTACTCCAATTAATAATGCAAACAGTAGCAAAATATAATTAGCAATTTGTACATTAATTCCTGGTTTTATTGGTAGTTCTATTAATTCCCCATTGTATAATTCATAGAGTTTATCACTGCCATCATTGTATGATAAATATTCCTCAAAACTAGCAAATCTCTGTTTAGTTTGTACCATGACGATTACTCCATGATCAGTGACAATCTAAATTTAACATTTTATGTAAAAAATAGGGATATTAATGGTTAATTTTAATTATCTCGTTCCCAGTCTCAGACTGGGAATGCTATTACAGAGGTTCTACCTCTTTTTTAATATCTTGTTTACATAAGGTAGAACCTTATATAATTCATTCCCATACAGAGTATGGGAACGAGAGATACAGAGTATGGGAACGAGAGATTTAATTAGCCAAAATAATCAGGTTCATTTCCTTGTTTCCATTTAATATTACAACCAATACTAGGTTTTTGTTCTATTGTAATTGGTTGATTATTTAAAACTGCGTCAATTGCTGCACGTAAATCTTTACCATTTACAGGTTGATTATTACTAGGACGACTATCGTCTAATTGTCCACGATAAACTAGGTTTCTCTCACTATCAAATAGGAAAAAATCAGGGGTACAAGCGGCGGTATATGCTTTTGCTACCTCTTGGGTTTCATCATAACAGAGAGGAAATTTAAAACCTAATTCTGTAGACATTTCTTTTAATGATTCTGGTGCATCAGCGGGATAATTTTGAGCATCATTAGCACTAATTCCCACAATACCTAAATCACTGTTAAAGTAATCATTTCCTAAATTGGCTAGTTCCTGTTCGATATGTTTGACAAAAGGACAATGACGACAAATAAACATGATGAGTAATGCTTTTTTGTCTTTGAAAGTATCTAGAGATATTTGATTTCCAGATACTACTTCTGGTAGATGAAATGCTGGTGCTTTTGTGCCAATAGCCAACATTGTAGAAGCTGTTAAAACCATAATTCCCCCGATCAGAACAACCAATAATATTAATAATAACTGACTAGCAGGGAACAGGGAACAGGGAACAGGGAACAGGTGACAGGTGACAGTAATAACTGATAACTGATAACTGATAACTGATAACTGATAACTGAATTATTGCTGACAACGTTCTAAATACAGTCGAGAAACCTTATCACCTGGATTAAGATTTAAGCAATCTTGAAAACGAAGAGCAGCTTTTGTTAAATTATCTTGATTATAAAGTAATAATGCTTCTTCAAATATTAACCTAGTTGATAACTTAACTTCGCATATTTCTGGAATGTCAGCATCAAAAACTTCAAAAACGGAAACTATTTCTGATTTTCCTTTAACTTGAACACGATCAATTAAACGGATTTTATATTGATTAGGATTTTCTAATCTAGCAAAAGTATGATGACTAATTAATAATGATACTCCATAAAGTTTAGTTAATCCTTCAATTCGGGAAGCGAGATTTACTGCATCACTAATGACAGTACCATCCATCCGATTTATTCCTCCCACTGTACCCAACATTAAAGAACCGCTATTGATACCTATTCCAATTTGAATTGAGGGATAACCCATATTTTGACGATCTAGATTATATTCATTTACCTTTAATAACATAGAAATAGCTGCTTTTACTGCATCATCAGCACCGCGACTAAATAATGCCATAATTGCGTCACCAATGTATTTATCAATGAAACCTTGATTTTCAATAATTGCTGGTTCCATACGACTGAGATAGGAGTTAATAAATTTAAAGTTATCCTCTGGTGTCATAGTTTCTGATAATTTTGTAAAGTCACGAATATCAGAAAATAAAATTGACATTTCTTGTTGAATATTATCACCTATTTGTACATCAACAATACTTTCCTTGTTCAAAAGTTGTAAAAATTGTCGGGGTACAAATCGAGAAAATGATTGATTCAGTTGATTGAGATTTTCATAAAGCTGGGCATTTTTAATAGAAATTGCTGCTTGGGAAGATAATATTCTCAATATTTCTAATCTTTCTGGTGTAAAAGCACCAACAGCTAGATTATTTTCTAAATACAATAAACCAAAAATTTCTCCTTGATAAATGATTTTAGTACACAATACAGACTTAGGTTTTTTGTTTATAATATACGCATCTTTCATAAATCTACCTTCGTCACTAGCATCATTTAAAATTACATCTTCTTTAGTTCTAATTACATAATTAATTATCGAAGTTGGTAACTGTTTATTTTTGTCTTCTAAGTGAGATTGACAGACGATTATATCTGAATTATCCAATGTTTTCTGAGCCGCAATATATAGTTTTTCTTGCTGTTTTAAAATTAAAAATCCAATTTCTGCCCCTGCATTTTCAATGACAATAGTCATTAATTTTGTTAGTAAATTATCTAACATAATCTCACTAGAAAGGGTTTGGGAGGCTTTAATAATTGTATTAATATCTAATCTTTGTGAACTACTGCTACTAGAAACAAGGGAGATACTATTTTTAGGATCAAAGGTAGAATCTTTTTTAGAAACAAGAATGATATCAGCGTATTTTGATTCTAAATCTTTAACTTTAGCAATAGCACCCCAGGCAATATAATCATACTGAGCTTTAGTCATATAAGTTTGGGCAATTTCTGTTCTACCTAAAGCTAGATAAAATTTAGCTGCTAACTCATAAGCTAAGGCTTCATCTTGAATATATTTACTGTTATTCGCCCCTGCAATAGCACGATCATAAAGTTCCATTGCTAACAATGGTTGATTTAATATTCTGGCTTTTTCTGCTTCAACTAAATCATATTTATGTTGATAGTTCATAGGGGCGTGTTCAGCCCAATATTTCATTTGTTGTTGATTTTCATTGACCTGTTTTAAGTATTCCTCTCTGGTGGCAATATCAGTAATACGAGAACTAGCTAACATGGTTAAGGAATAAAACCAGTTATGTTGGGTAAAAATAATCTCACTCTTAACAAAACCTGCATATTGTTGGGCAGTTTTGGCAAATTCTATAGCTTGATCATATTCTGCAAAGAAATAACACAGATATAACTTATAAAAATAGGTATAAAATAGGGAAATTAAGTTATTTATACCTTGTAAATAAGGTATAGCTTCTTCCTCATTGAATATTTCACCCATTAAGGATGTTTTAATTATAGATTTATTACGTAAATTATCTACCGCTTGAGCGCAGATTTTAGTTAAATAGAGTGGATGTTGCTGTTCAAGTTTAGTAATAAAATCAATATAATCTGATTGTGATTTGGCTACAGAGTCTAAATGTTTAGCTACAAAAAAGAGATGAGAACAATAAAAGTTAGCTGCATGACTAGCAAATTCGATATCACCTACTTCTAAAGCACTTTCAATAGCTTCATATAAATTATTAATAGTTGTTTTTATATGTTGTTTTTTATAAAAAATATTGATGTTTGTTGTTAAAATAGCCTTAGATTTAAAATTCTTAGCATTTAATTTTTCCAATACACGGAGAGATAGTTGTCCTAGTTGATAAGCTAAATCAATATCTGGAATCAACCAAGCTGTAATAGTACCATAATTAGCAAAAGCATAAATAGATGGGGGAGAATTTCCATATTGTCTGGAAAGTTCAATCATGGTGTATAACATTGGTAATGCTATGGGACTTTCAGCGAAACAAGCTGGGGCCCACATTAAAATTAGGACTTCTATCGCTGCTAATTTGTAGGGGTCTGTCATAGGCGGTAGGTTCGCTAATTGCTCAATATCTAAATTTTCTGGTTGTGATTCTACTAGGGAAACATCCAGCATTTTTAAAATCTGTTGTCCCATGTCTAAAACAGTATTAATTTCACTTTTTGCTAAATAAATTTTCAGTTGGACTTGATAATATTTGAGTTTTTCCAGGAGGTCGTTAACTTGTAGTATTCCCTGATTAGAGATTAATAATGCTTGGTCTAAATTACCGTTGAGATATTCAGCTTCTGCGGTTTCTAAATAAATTTGTAATATCCATTGTTCTGGTTGTTGTGCTGAGTTTTCCCAGCTATAATATTGGATTAATTCTAAAGCAATATTCAAGTATTTTACAGCAGCTTCATAGGCGGTAGATGCTTTGGCTTTTTGACCGGCAATCAAATTTAATTGGGCTAAATTATTCTTTTCTTCTTGATTTGTAAGTAAGTCAGTACCAAAATTTAATTGATTAACTAAAACGAAAATATTCTCTTTTTGAGTTTCTACGGTGGAATTTCTCAGGAGAATTTGACCTATTTGTAAATGGGTACTTTTTCTTTCATTTTCCGGTATTAAGGAGTATGCAGCTTGTTGTACTCTGTCATGTAAAAACTTGTAGGTAATTTGTACATTTCTAAGTTCTAAACCATCTGTTTCTAATAATGCTAGAGGAATTTTGTAATTTGATGATAAAGGTAAAATTAAACCCGCTTGTAAAGCACTCCATAAATGAGTAGAGGTGACTATTTCTGAATCTTCATAAACAGTTGCTAAAACTTCTAAATTAAATTGGTTGCCAATACAAGCTGCTAATTGTAAAACTCTTTGGGTTGTTGGTGGTAATTTACGGATATTTTGAGTGACTAATTCAACGATATTAAATTCTGTAATGCCGACTGTTTGAATTTCTTGAATATCCCAACACCAACTATCTGTGTAAACTTGATAAACTAGGAGGTTTTCACTGTACAAACTTTTGAGTAACTGAGTTAAGAAAAATGGATTACCTTGGGTTTTATTATATATTAATTCTACGAGTAATTGAATATTATTAATATCAATGTTATCAGGTTTGAGTGTATCAATAATTAATTGTTGAACATCAATAAATAATAAAGGTGTAATGGTAATTTCATTGATAATAGTATTAGTTTGACGAATATTTTGGAGAGTTTGAACTAACCTATGAGTTGGGGAAACTTCATTATCTCGATATGCACCAATAAGAAATAAATATTGACTACTATCATCTGTAATTAATAATTTAATTAATTTTAAAGATGCAGAATCAGCCCATTGTAAATCATCTAAAAATATTACTAATGGGTGTTCTGGTTGACAAAAAACATGAATAAATTGTTGAAAAACTCGGTTAAATCTATTTTCAGATTCAGCCGATCCTAATATGGGAACTTGAGGTTGTGCGCCAATAATTGATTCTACTTCGGGAATAACATCAATAATTACTTGAGCATTATCACCTAAAGCTACTAATATTTTCTGTCTCCAAATAGCAATTTTTTGATCATCTTCTGTTAATATTTGACGAATTAATTCTTGGAAAGATTGAATTAATGCTGCATAGGGAATATCTCTTTTTAATTGATCAAATTTACCAGCAATAAAATAACCTCTAGCGGCAACAATAGGTTTATGAACCTCGTTGACAATTGATGTTTTACCAATACCTGAATAGCCAGAAACTAACATCATTTCTGTTGCTCCCTGACTCACTCGCCAGAAAGCATCCATTAAGGTAGCAACTTCTTGTTCTCTACCATATAATTTTTGTGGAATTAAAAGTTGATTACCATGATCACGTTGAGCGATGATAAAATCATTAATCTTCCCTGTATTTTGTATTTGTTGTAAGCAGTTTTCTAAATCAAATTTTAATCCTGCTGCACTTTGATATCTTTCCTCAGCATTCTTAGCTAAAAGTTTCATCACTATTTGAGAAACTGCTGTGGGAATTTGTTGTTTTTGATGGGGTGGTATTGGTTGTTTGGCAATGTGACAGTGAACTAATTCTAAGGGATCTTGACCGATAAATGGTAATTCACCTGTTAACATTTCATATAATGTCACACCCAAGGAATAAAAATCAGAACGATAGTCAACTAAACGGTTCATTCTTCCTGTTTGTTCAGGTGCAATGTAAGCTAAAGTACCTTCTAATAAATTCGGGTTGCCGATAGTTTGTGTTTCTAAAGATAACCGTGATGATAAACCAAAGTCACCTAATTTTACCTGTCCAGTTTCAAAATTAACTATGATATTACTGGGTTTAATATCTTTATGAATAATGGCAAATTTATGTAAATCTCCTAAGATATCGGTGAGAGCAATACCAATTTGTAAACACTCAATTATTTCTAACTTTCTTGCTGCTAGAGTTTTGTTTAAAGATTTGCCACCGAAATCTTCTAAAATCAATGCCAAACCATTGCGATATTTGTTTAAACTATAGGCTTTGACAACTCCCTCACTTTTAACATCTTGGATAACTTTATACTCATGACGTAAACGAGTAATTTCTTCTAAGGTAGGATACTCAGAGTTAAGCAGTTTAATAATTACTGGTTGTTTTTCGGGTTGTTTTTGACCACGATAAACAACTGTTCTTGTTCCTTCATGAATTTTTTGTAAAACTTCATAGTCTGGTATGGTAATCATCACTCACAAAATTCCTATGATGCTGATAAAAGTGTTGACTTCACAATTTAGAGTAGGGGTTTAGGAACGCTAAACCGTGACAGGAGCTAAGAATAAAATCTTAACTACTCTGTCAACGACTATACATAGCTTCTCGCAATAATCTCTACACACTCTACACAATTTATAGCAGAATTCAGGGATGAGTATTCATAATTACAAAACTCTTCATACCAGGTGTTTAAATCGGTAGTTTATTCAAAATGTGGATAAACTTCCCGTTCAAATAATTCCTGAATCTCAGGACATTTTTGAGATGCTTGCTTTACCAATTCTTGATAATCGTCACGCACCTTGATATTATAGGTTGCTTGACGCTTACTAATTTTTGATAACCAAGCGGTGTGTAAAGTAAGAGCAAAATCAAGGTCAGGATGGGATAATTTACAAAGGGGACCGGAAGCTAAATTATTCGCATCAAAAATCCAAAATTCATTTTTGTTTTCATACCAGACTGTACAAACTATATAACCATCGGTGGGTTGTTCTGCATCTTGACGGGGAATAAATTGGGGTGAAAGTGTCATATATCCCGGATCAAATTGATAACGATCAATTATTTTTAATGCTTTTTTTGATGAAGTTTGCAATCTAAATAAATAAGCTGGTATTCCTTTGTTGGCTAAATTCAAAACTTTTTCTAAAGGTACTTGACGGTTACGATAATGCTTGTACATATTAACGATAAATTTGGTCATCAAGTCTTTCCATAAACCAAAAGAACACCAATAAATATTATCTAATCTTTCTAAGGGTTTTTTGGTAATTGGATCTTGATCTGGATAAGCATAAAGTTCTACACCCCAGGTACATTCTGCATCTGCAAGCACTTGAGATTCAATGATATTTCCTGTGTCTCCATTAATTACATAACGTCCTACCCTTCCCAGGTCTGTTTCGCTACTTTCCATCCCTGCTAAATAGGAAGGTATGGGTGTTTGATGATTGTCTGCATATACATCATATTTTCTAATCCATTCTGCTACTTCCATACCGCAGATATGGGCTGCATGAAGTGTAATATTACCTTTGGGGTTGTCATAATCTACTAAGAAATGGGCAATTTCTAAGGGAATAATTGCTTTTTTTACTACTACTGTAACTGGTTGAGAATCATTAGCTGGAAACTGCCCCGCTTTTAAGTCAGCACGGGAAACAATATACATTAAGGAGTCTGGAAAAGTTGGTCTTTCTAATAAGTCTCTGAGAATTTCTTCGGCTTGTTTATTTTCCGGTAAGGGGTTATTAATAACTTGTTCTAATCCTGTTGTAAAAGCTGTATCCATTAAGATAATATAATCTTTGGTTACGCCAATTTGGTGCATACTTTGTTCAATTGGCAATGGTGAACCATCAGGTAAAATCAATTTCCATCTTTCTAAATTTCCCTGTCCATCCCAAGCGATGAGATATACAAAGTTTTCAATTTCAATTTTAAATATTTTCTCTAATAAGTCTACATATAATTTTAAGATTGTATGCAAAGATTGAGAGAAAAAATCAAAAATATCTTTGAGAAAATTAACTCTTAAAAATGAACTCAGAGCAGTTAAAAACTCATCAATTTCTTGGGGTAATTGTTCAAGATTGTAAATTAAAGGAATTGTATCTAAAAAGTTAGCAATTGAGCGCCCATAGTTAACAGTAAACATCTGCTTTGTATGGGGATCAAAACCAGGGTGAGCGGTACTTAAAAATGCCTGAAAAGGTGCATTATAACCGGTTAATTCTGATTCCCATTCTTTGTTTGTACCTATGGGTGTAACTACTTTTAAGGTTTGAGTGTCAATTTCATAGGGGCGGCCTGCATCATAGGTAACAAGTAATCTCTCTTGGGTGTCTGGGGAAAACTTCATGGGTAACAATGCTGTGTTTAGTTGGTTACGCACCCCTAATGATAGAGAAAATCTGGTAATTCCATGATTGCGAAAACTGTATTTGTCATATTTTGAACCTTTGCGAGTGGCTTTGTCTGCGTAGTAATCGGGTGGTTTAACTAGACGTGTAGTTAATTTGACTTGATTTTGCTGACTAAAATCTAAGCGATAAATCATCCCATCCCCACATAATAGAGAATCACCACTGGGATAGGGAAGACCACCAGAATTAACGCTTCCTGTGGGTGCAACCATAAACATATACCCCTGCAAATCTTTAGGTAAATTCCCTGTGATTTCCAGTGGTACATCAGTAAGTTCACTGCGGCTGGCAGTCATGATAGACTGGGGTACTGCGGGATAACCTGATAGTCGTGGAGTCTGGTTTGTAGTTAAAAATTCTTGATACATAAAAAATAAAGATTTTACTGAGAGCTTTTCTTCAAAAATTACCACATATTTTGTTGATTAGTCTGAAAATAGGCGATCGCAAAACTTAAATAATTCCGTAATTTATCTAAAAATATGACTAAATATGTATTATATACTACTCTAAACTTTCTATAATTCCTGTTCAGCAATGCACACAAAAACCGCTGATATTTTTCTTTGCGTTCTCTGCGTCCTCTGCGGTTCGATACTCTGTAATATTCATCATAACCTCTATTGATTATGTAGATGCAGTCCCAGAAAAATAACTAAAAATAACTACTTATCTGCAATTTGTAAAACTTTAATCCTGAAACAAACTCGGAAATTTTTGGTATTATTGAGCGTTTTTGTGAGTCGTAGACTGAGAATACCCCAATACATTTAACATCATAATACTAGCTGCGGCAAAAACATAACGCCTTCCCAAACTCACCCCGTATCTTCTCTGTAGAAAATTTTCTTGGACAGCATTAGACTTATATCGCTTCATCTACTACCTCGTTTGTTGTTCTAGCTTTCTGTTTAGTCAGACTGTGATGATGTGTCAGATGTTCAATATCGCATACAAAATACATAAACGAGTGAGTGGTTACAGTTTTGGTAACGAAGATATATTGCAAAGTTTGGTAATTGGTAATTGGTAATTGGTAATTGGTAAAAGGGGATTTTCAACTTATCAAAATATCTATGTAAATAACGATATACTAACAATAGAATTGGTAGTAGCAATTATGCTAAATTACAATCCGTTGCATTGTTTACCTTCATCAGAAGAATTACCCGACTCAGACGATACACCAGTGGATAACGAATTACAGGATTTAATTCCCGGTTTATTAAAGATCATGTTAGCCTTAATTTGGTCTCAAAGATGGGATTGGTTTTTTGGTGTTGATATGGGAATATATTATGATCCAAATCAACCAGCAATAGTCCCAGATGGGTTTTTAAGTATTGGTATTCCCAGGGTAATTCATGAAAAATTACGCTCTAGTTATGTTTTGTGGGAAGAACAGAAATTACCTACTTTAGTGTTAGAGGTAGTTTCTCAAACATACAGAAATGAATATAGCACTAAAAAAGATTTTTATGCCCATGAGTTAGGGATTTTATATTATGTTGTTTATAATCCTCAGCGGAAGATAAAAGAAACTTTGGAGGTTTATAAATTAGTAGATGGGGAATATGTTTTAATTCCTGGAAATCCCGTTTGGTTGCCAGAAATTGGTTTAGGAATTGGTAAAGAAAAGGGAACTTATCAAGGAATAACTAGAGAATGGTTATATTGGTTTGATGAAAATGGTAAAAGGTTTTTAACCCCAGAAGAAAGGATTCAACAAAGTGAAGAAAAAGCGAGAAAGTTAGCGGAAATGCTCAAGAGTTTAGGAGTTGATCCTGAAAGTTTGAAGTAATATCAGTTATCAGTTATCAGTTATCAGTTATCAGTTATCAAGAGAATAAGAGGTTGTTTTAAAAGTTTTGGATCGTGATTTTAGATACTTGCAGATCCCCCCAACCCCCCTTAGAAAGGGGGGCTAAATTCTTTCAAAGTCCCCCTTTTCAAGGGGGATATAGGGGGATCTATGACTTTTAGATACACCATGAGAGACTTTTCAAACATCCTCTAAAGAAGTAACTTTTATCCCCCTATTCCCTATTCCCTATTCCCTGTTCCCTGTTCTATAACTAATTTCCAGGAACTGTCCACCAAGCTAAAGCAAAAGGTTGAGTTGGTTCATTTACTTGTTGTTGAAATTGGACACGAATTTTGTATTTTCCATTATCAGGAACAGGGCAGAAAATATGTTCAACATTATCAATTTTACTCACAGATGCACAGGTAGCGGTTTCCGTTTTGATACCATCTGCTTTTATTAAATAAAGGTCTAAATTATTTAATCCTTGATCTTGGAAACTTTCATCTAGATCATATTGTTGATTTTTATTCTTATCGTTTAATTTTACTAATCTATCCCAAGTTAAAGTAATAGCTACAAAACTATTTTTTTGCAAGGGTTTATCTAGATTATATTCTAAGGCAGAATTAGCGTTTATTTGGTTATAATCCCAACCGATAGGAGGAATATTAGTGTTGGGTTGCCATTGACCAAACATAAATTGTTTATAGGCGCGATAGGCGTTTAAATGACCTGCTCCCATTTGTTGATCTAGGGGAATTTGGGGTGATTTGTAAGCATCGGAATCAAACCAATTGCGATTTTGTTTATCTACTAAATTCTTTTTCATTCCTAACCATAAACCATTACCATTATCTATAACTTTTTCTGCGGAATTTAATAATACAGATTTCATAACTAGATGATTTCTAGCATTAATTGTCCAATTTGGTTGTTTAATTCTTAATTGTCTATCAGCAAATTCTTGTAATAAAGCGATGGTTGCTGTTATGTGTGGTGCAGCAAAACTTGAACCTGTGGCTTTATTCAATTTACCATCTGGGTTAAGTACGGGAATATTTGTTCCTGGTGCAACGATGCTAATTGATCTGCGTCCACCTATATTAAATTCTTTACCTGCGAGGCGATCGCCAACTCCTTGATTATTTCCAGCTAAATTAGAAACATGAATTTTATTAAAAATCCCTTCTCTTGGGGATGAAAAAGCCACATTAATTCCGTTAAAATTATCTGTAGGAATGGGAATTCCGCCTTTACCCTGATTTCCGGCGATCGCGTAAACCACATTATGCACCCGACTTGACCAGTCAATACATAAAGTCAGCAAAGCTTGACCATCTAAAACAGGTTTTTCTCTGGGGTCACGGTGCAAAGGTTCACCGAAACTAAAGTTAATCGCACGCACATCACCACCATTTTGCAAAGCTATATGTTGTGCAGCTAAACATTCTTCCGGTTGACCCATATTTCTCGTAGATCCTACAGCAGAAGAATATAGTCTTGCTCCCGGTGCAACCCCTGTCCAAGCTTTATCTTGACTGATCATTACCGCAGCTACATTGTAAGCATGAGGATCAACACCAGTAGTAGATTTAGCGGGTTCAGTCCCTGAAAATACAGCTACAGGGGAGATAGCGCGGTTTTTGGAAACTGCTTTATCCAAACCAAACATCCCCGGACGACCGATTTCTACCTGACCAATAGCAATTTTGCGGCCTGTTAAGTTGTATGGAGGTTGATGTAATTTCAGGACATCAATACCATTGCTTCCTAAAACATTATTAAATTGTACAGATGCCAAAACCGGCACAGTTAAACAGGAAACACTCAAACCGCAAATTATATATAGTTTCTTCATTGTTAGGAGATCGAGGAGTTCAAGGAGTCAGGAGTCAGGAGTCAGAAAAATAGTAACGACTAACGACTAACGACTAATGACTAACGACTAATGACCAATGACTAATAACTAATTTCCAAAAAATCCATATTTTGTTACAATGCTTACAGACAAGGACGATTAATAACCCACTAGCCATGACCCAAAACCCATCTCAAAAGCCCATAGTTATCGCTCCATCCATTCTATCAGCGGACTTTAGCCGTCTCGGTGATGACATCCGCGCCGTAGATCAAGCCGGTGCAGATTGGATTCACGTTGATGTAATGGACGGACGTTTTGTACCTAATATTACAATTGGTCCTCTGGTTGTGGAGGCGATTCGTCCTATAACAACCAAACCTCTGGATGTTCATTTAATGATCGTAGAACCAGAGAAATATGTAGAAGGTTTTGCTAAGGCTGGTGCAGATATTATTTCTGTACATGCAGAACATAACGCTTCACCCCACTTACACCGGACTTTGGGACAAATCAAAGAACTCGGCAAACAAGCTGGTGTTGTACTCAACCCCGGTACACCTTTAGAATTAATTGAATACGTACTGGAACTGTGTGATTTAGTGCTAATTATGAGCGTTAACCCCGGTTTCGGTGGTCAAAGCTTTATTCCTAGCGTAGTTCCCAAAATTCGCAAACTGCGTCAAATGTGTGATGAACGCGGTTTAGATCCTTGGATTGAAGTTGATGGTGGACTGAAAGCTAATAACACCTGGCAAGTTTTGGAAGCCGGCGCTAATGCTATTGTAGCTGGTTCTGCTGTGTTTAATGCTCCTGACTATGCGGAAGCTATCAATAATATTCGTAACAGTAAGCGTCCTACTAAGGAATTAGCGGCTGTGTAATTGAATACTGTTAACTGAATAATACTTAAATCCTCGATTTCTTTGGGAAGTCGGGGGTTTATTTTTATTTTTACTGCTGCTGATGCTATAGTAGACCTGTGATGCTACTCGCGTCAGTAGTCAGCTTAGTATTTTTTGATCCACAGGAGTCTAAAATAGTGTCACTGCTAGATATTAGACCTATGGCTATCAGACCTAGAGTGACAATTACACTGGATGAAGAAATATATAAAGAGCTTATAAACATAGCTGAAGAACAGGAGCGGACACCAGCTAACCTGGCAGCGTACATTGTTACCAAAGCTATTAAGGAGAAAAATAAAGAAAACTCACAAAATCAAGAGGTATTATGAGTAATTCACAGCCATTAGAAGATTTACCCGCAAGCACTAAGGCAGTATGAAAGGCAGTTTCAGGAGTTTCAAAGAAATAATTATGAATTTCAGCGTACAACTAATGCGGATTGGGAACGAATTGATAGAGTTTTAGATTATTTGATCAAGCAGTCAGGTGGTCAGGGTGAGGGTTAGATGGTAGTGTAGGCGAAGATCCCCGACTTCTTTTTTAAACTTGTCAATAAATTACCAATTTATTACAGAAGTCGGGGATCTCAGATTAAAGTTTCCTTTCCTTACTTTTTTTCAAGAATTTTTCTAACCCCTTTAAGTTATTTCTACAAAATAGATTAGGCTTGGGTATTGACATCTCTATTGAGACAAGATATTATAGGATTGGGTAATTATAATTTTTTTTATTGACACATCCATGTTTAGAATGGTATATTTAAACTTGGATGTAAAAAGTTTTTATTTTAACGTCCATATAGTAAAAGTGTCAGATAAGCTTTCTCAGAGCTTTTCGGACATCTTTTACAAACTAAACTTTTGTTCCTGATAGTTGAGATCAGGTAATCCAACCCTTTGTAGTAAATAGGATTCCATCTTATTATGGCACAAAATTCCCATCTTCAACAACTTCATTTTGCAAGCAGGATTGAAGTTTTTGAACAGCCAGGAATCACCAAAGTCAAGGTAGAATTGCGACGAGTTCACCTAGAATATCTAATTCCTACAGATATAGCCATCCGTCTTAATGGAGGAAGCACTAGAGGAAAATGGACTTCTCAGCGTGTTAATCAGAAGTTAGCAAAAATGGGATACCAGACAAAACCCTATGGTGAATGGCAATATACTGATATAGGTAAACAGTTTGCTTGCTTTGATAGGAAAGAAGGGTTGAAATGGCATTCAAAGGTTATTGACTTAATAATTGAAGATGATTCTCCATTTCAACAGTTGAGTTTAGCTGTTTAAAGTATCTGTTTGCAGATTTTCATATTTTCCCATAGGAGACTTAACATTTACCTGAGTCTCTTATGGGGATATATTCACTTCTCAATCTCAACCTGTAGGGTGGGTTAAGCGCATTTATGCTAAAATGCCATTACCACACTCTGTCAGGAGTTTTCTGTATGGCTGACGTTACTTACGACGAAATTTTTGGAGCAGTATTAACCTTACCTCCTCTATACAGAGCGATGCTTGCTGAACATCTTCTCAAAAGTCTTGATGAAATTAATCCTGAAGTTGAGGCTGCTTGGGAAACAGAAATTGTAAATCGCATTCAGGCAATAGATGAAGGTCAAGTTAAGTTAATACCAGCCGATGAAGTATTACAAAGATTAAGGAATCGGTGATGTTGATTGAATTTGATCCTTATGCACAAATAGAACTTGAAGAAGCGACTTTATACTACGATAACATTAGTTCTAAACTTGGCAATACTTTTCTTAATGCGGTTGAAAAAACACTTAACCGCATAGTTAATTTTCCAGATGCTTGGACACCAATGATCCAAAATGCTAGACGTTGCCATATTGATGGATTTCCCTATGGCATAGTTTACAGAGTTCATGGTGATAAAATTCAAATCTTAGCTGTAATGCACCTTCAACGCAAACCAAACTATTGGACAGAGAGAAAATAGGAATAATTCTTTCTGAGAGGATGTTGTAAAATTTATGAATTGAAATGGTATGGATAATAGCTAATGGATCAGTTTTTGCTTTTTATTTCTCGTACAATATTGTTAAAAATAACTTGAGTCAGGAGAAACATTTATGCTGACAGTTGATAACAACAAAAAACTATATGATCAAGATTTTTACCTATGGATACAAACTACAGTTCAACAGTTAAAAGAAAGAAACTTAGAACAATTAGATATTGAGAATTTGATTGAAGAAATTGATAGTATGGGAAGGAGTGAAAAGAGAGAACTAAAAACTCGTCTAGTTGTCTTAATTGAACATTTATTAAAACTACAATATTGGACCCAAGAAAAAGATTATAACGCTAGGGGTTGGCGTAAAACTGTCGTTGAACAAAGACGACAAATAGCATATACTCTGGCAGATAGTCCTAGTTTAAAAGCTATTTTAAATGATGTTTTTCTAGACTGTTATCAAGATGCTAGAAAAGATACAATTAATAAATATCAACTTTCATCAAAGTTATTCCCCCAAGAACCACCTTTCACTTTAACAGAAGTTCTGAATACAGATTTTATACCCTAAGCCTGAATTGATAATCAAGCACCAATCAGTTAAGATGATTATTCATATAATCCCTACAGGTAATTGATTATGAGATGGGAAGAAGTTTGTGAAAATAAACAATTACAAGATTTACCCTTTAAGATTGAATTGAATAAATGGGGACAAATTGTAATGAGTCCTGTAAAAATTAAACATTCATTTTATCAAGGAAGAATTCAAAGGTTATTAGAATCTTTATTGAAAACTGGTGAAGTCATGCCAGAATGTGCAATCAATACATCAGATGGCGTTAAAGTAGCTGATGTTGTTTGGTGTTCAGATGCAAGATTTGATCAAATTCAAGATGAAATAGCAGCTTCTATTGCACCAGAAATTTGTATAGAAGTTAAATCAACGGGTAATACTCTTGAGGAAATGGAATTTAAAAAACAATTATATTTAGAAGCTCAAGCTATTGAAGTATGGTTATGTAATGAACAAGGTCAAATCAAGTTTTTTAATAAACAAGGTGAATTAGAAAAATCTTTGTTAGTTCCTGACTTTCCTAACGAAATTAAACGATAATTCCCCAATTACCCAATAAATAAAAAACCCAGCTTCTGAATAAAACTGGGTAGATAAAACTATGAGAATAGTATTAGTAATTAGTCGAGAAAACCCATCAACACATCGGAGTCATCAGTGGTATTGGATGCTACTGGGCGATTACCAAAAACTGAATAATTTTCTGACACTACCAACGTACTAGAACCAATTGGACGAATACCAGATAGATTGATATTATCTACAACTCTAAATGTGTTAGCAGTAATGGGACGAATACCCATAGAATTGTAAGTTTCTACTACTTGTATGTTGCTGGTACTAATGGGACGTAATCCAGAAATTGATACTGTTCCTGCAACTTGTAAGCTATTGCTACCGATAGGGCGCTGTCCAGCAACTACAATTATTCCTGAAGAATTTTGTTGTGTACTACCTTGATTTTCTTCCATTTTTATCTCCTTGGCAGCTAAGATGTTTTGTAAACTAACCCATCTAGCTGGTTACGTGAATTTTACAATAATTAAGGAAAGGTGTATTTATTCCTAATATATGTAGAGTGTAACTCTAAAAAACAACCCACATATATAAGTTTCTTCAAAAGTGATACATAAGTAAACTTAAACTATTAATTTCTGTAACCAAAAATTACCAAATATTAAGATATTAATAACTTTGATGGTCTCTAGAACTTACCGAGCGATCGCCACAGCGGTAATTGATCTAGTTACCATGTTAAAGGCAATGTTCAATAAAACGGTGATCATGGAATTTAATCTTCAAGCGCCTTTTACTCCTACAGGTGATCAACCCCAGGCGATCGCCCAACTTGTAAAAACCATCCAAGCAGGTAGTCGTTATCAAACCTTACTCGGTGCAACGGGAACAGGTAAAACATTTTCCATCGCCGCAGTCATTGAAAAAATTGGTAAACCTACCCTAGTTTTAGCGCATAACAAAACCCTAGCAGCACAGTTATGTAACGAGTTACGGGAATTTTTCCCCCATAACGCCGTTGAGTATTTCGTTAGCTATTACGACTATTACCAACCAGAAGCATACATTCCCGTCACCGATACCTACATAGAAAAAACCGCAGCTATCAACGATGAAATAGATATGTTGCGACATTCTGCAACTCGTTCTTTGTTTGAAAGGCGTGATGTAATTGTTGTTGCTTCCATTAGTTGTATTTACGGTTTAGGGATGCCCGCAGAATACCTCAAAGCCGCAATTAAACTAGAAATAGGTATGGAAATTGACCAAAGGCAAGTTTTAAGAGAATTAACATCTGTGCAATATAGCCGCAATGATGTAGAAATGGGAAGAGGTAAATTTCGGGTGCGGGGTGATGTTTTAGAAATTGGTCCAGCTTACGAAGATAGAATAATTAGAATTGAATTTTTCGGCGATGAAATAGACGCAATACGTTATATTGATCCAGTCACAGGGGAAATTCTCAGCAGTTTAGAAAAAGTGAATATCTATCCTGCGCGTCACTTTGTCACCCCAGAAGAACGTTTAGAAATTGCTTGTGCAGATATCGCTGCGGAATTAAAAGCACAGAAATTAAACTTAGAAGAATTAGGAAAATTAGTAGAAGCACAAAGAATAGATCAACGCACTCGTTATGACATTGAAATGTTAAGAGAAGTGGGATATTGTAACGGTGTAGAAAATTATTCTCGGCATTTAGCAGGGAGACAAGCGGGAGAACCACCAGAATGTTTAATTGATTATTTTCCTAAAGATTGGTTATTAGTAATTGATGAATCTCATGTTACAGTACCACAAATTCGGGGAATGTACAACGGTGATCAAGCACGGAAAAAAGTGTTAATTGATCATGGTTTTCGTCTTCCTAGTGCGGCTGATAATCGTCCTTTAAAAGCTGAGGAATTTTGGCAAAAAGTCAATCAATGTATTTTCGTTTCCGCAACTCCGGGAACTTGGGAAATAGAGATTTCAGAAGATAATATTGCTGAACAAATTATTAGACCGACGGGAGTAATTGATCCAGAAATTTTTGTTCGTCCTACAGAGGGACAAGTTGATGATTTATTAGGGGAAATTAAGGATAGAGTTGATAGGAAAGAACGGGTGTTAATTACTACGTTAACTAAAAGAATGGCAGAAGATTTAACAGAATATTTGGAAGAGAGAGGAATAAAAGTTAGATATTTACATTCTGAGATTAATTCTATTCAGAGAATTGAGATTTTACAAGATTTGAGAAATGGTAAGTTTGATGTTTTGGTAGGTGTGAATTTATTAAGAGAAGGTTTAGATTTACCGGAAGTTTCCTTAGTTGCTATTATGGATGCAGATAAGGAAGGTTTCTTGCGTGCAGAACGTTCTTTAATTCAAACTATTGGCCGTGCAGCGCGTCATATTAATGGAAAGGCAATTATGTATGCTGATAATATGACGGATAGTATGATTAAAGCTATTGAGGAAACTGATCGAAGACGGGGTATTCAAATGGCTTATAATAAGATGCACGGGATTACTCCGCAACCGATTATGAAAAAATCAAGTAATGCGATTTTATCTTTTTTAGATGCTTCTCGCAGGTTGAATGCTAGTGATTTAAAGGTGGTTGATGAACATATTGATGAGTTCGCTTTGGAGGATATCCCTGAGTTAATTACTGTGTTGGAAAAACAGATGAAGGATGCAGCGAAAAAGATGGAGTTTGAGGAAGCTGCTAAGTTACGGGATAGGATTAAGCATTTAAGGGATAAGATGTTGGGTAAGCAATAATAAAGGAATTTTTATGTTAACTAACATTCGCCAAATTAGTGTTACAGAATACCATAGAATGGTGGAAATGGGAATTTTTCACCCGGAAGAACGTCTAGAATTATTATCAGGTCAAATTATCAAAATGGCAGCTAAAGGAACTGCACACGAAGCAGCTATTACTAGAATACAAAGAATTTTAAATCAACGTTTGGGTGATCAAGTTTTAATTAGGACTCAATCACCTATTACTCTTGATGATTTTTCTGAACCTGAACCAGATGTTGCGGTTGTGAAAACGAATGTTTTAGATTATGAAGATCATCATCCTCAACCGTCGGAAGTGTTTTTATTGATTGAGGTTGCTGATTCTAGTTTGAAATATGATCGAGAAGTTAAAAATTTAGTTTATGCTAAATCCGGTATTATTGATTATTGGGTTTTAGATGTTAATGGACGTAAGTTATCTGTTTATCGTGATCCGAGTATCACGGGTTATCAAAGTGAAAGTATTTTAGGGGAAAATTTGACAATTTCACCTTTAGCTTTTACCGGTTGTGAAATTAAGATTAAGGACTTTTTGAGGAAGGTTTAAAGTAATTGCAAGGTAAAATTTTGGGTATGTAAGAAATATTAGCAAAATTAGCAAATCTCAGATAGAATGATATGATGGTACAATCAATAGAAAAAACTCTCACCTTAAATGAGTTTCTGCAACTACCAGAAACCAAACCTGCTAGTGAATATATTGATGGTAAAATTTTTCAAAAACCAATGCCACAAGGAAAACATAGTATAATTCAAGGTGAACTTGTACCTGCAATTAATTTTATTGTTAAACCGAAAAAAATCGCTCGTGCATTTCCTGAATTACGTTGTACCTTTGGTGGACGTTCTCTAGTACCGGATATTGCAGTTTTTGTGTGGAATAGAATTCCCCGTGAAGCGAGTGGAGAAGTTGATAATACATTTTTGACTTATCCAGATTGGACAATTGAGATTTTATCACCTGCTCAAAATCAGACTAAGGTAACTAAAAATATCCTTCATTGTTTAAAGTTTGGTACTCAAATGGGATGGTTAATTGATCCAGGTGAGAGGACTATTTTTGTTTATCGTCAAACTCAACAAATTGAGGTTTTTGATCAATTAGATATGTTAATTTCTGTACCGTCTTTTGCTGGTGATTTGCAATTGACAGTAGGTGAGTTGTTTGGGTGGTTGTTAGAGTAAAAATGAGTAACCGATGGAAACAGAAACTTCAGTTTAAATTTTGTATACAATTATTCCTGATTCAACTTCAATAAATTATAATTGTGCTGCTATTACGAGAATACAGCAATGCTGATACTTTTTATTCATGGTGTGGCAGAATCAAAAGTTAAATTTGCAGATCCTCTTAAAAAGTTAATTCAAACAGAGTTTTCCCAAAGAGGTCAAAAATTACCTCATTTTCATTCTGGTTTTTATGCAGATATTTTAAATAATAAAGGTAAAGTTTGGAATTTTATTTATCAAGATTTAGAAAAATTTAAACAAGAAAATTCCTATGTTGATGATCAGGATATTTTCAGAGGTAAAGATTTAAGATCAGGGTTTATATCTGATTTTGTTGGTGATGCGTTTACTTACCTAAACTTTCAAAGAGGTAAGAAAATTAGACAATCAATTACTGAACATTTAGAAGATTTTATTACACATCATGCACAGGAACAAGAGTTACATATAATTGCCCATTCAATGGGAACTGTAATTTTATGGGATATGTTGTTTTCAGATAACTTTGAAAATAATGATCTAGCTTTTAAGTTTAGGTCATTAATTAATAGCTAAAATGATTACAGAAAATATTTTAGATGATCAGGAAAAAAATATTGATTTAATAATTAAAAGATTGGAACAAGTTCCGGGTATGACTATAACAACTTCTACACACAAGATTACAGATTCTATTAATGATAATGTCCCTATAACTGGTAAAATATTAGATGAAATTGACAAAGTTAGAGAAAATTTTAAATTTACAGATAGCAGTGGAAGGTTAAGATTAAGGGATAATATTTTGCAAATTCCCCATGTTTCTATTTATGATGCACAAAATAAATGTCAATTTCGCGGTTATGTAGGTTTGATTCATGCTGATGGTTTAAGGGAAGAAATTAAATATATAAAACAGAGATATGGTAAATAACCGTAGATATATTTAGGAATCTCAAAACTAGAAATGGTATGATACTATTGTTATAGTTGGGGTAGCTAAATTAATGAGAGTTAAGCAGCTAAAAATACAATTTTTTCGCGGAATTGATAATTTAACAATAGACTTTGATGAAGTAGAACCTACAGTATTTATTGGTATTAATGGTGTGGGTAAGTCAAGTATTCTTGATGCTCTTTGTTTATTGCTTTCTCGTTATATGGAATGGATAGGAGGGGTTGCTGATACTCAAGAAGTAAAAGTATTTAATGAACTGGATATTTCTAATACAAGTAATGGCACAATATTAGATATTACAATATTATCTCCCGGTGAAAATAATTGGACAATTTTTAGAAATCGTCATGGAATATCTGAAGAATCAGGACATGAAAAAATAAGAGCAGCTTGTAAGACTATTTGGAGAAATTGGTATAGTAATATTTTGTATAATATCCCCCTAATAGTTTATTATCCTACTAATCGAGCAGTTATTGATATTGATTTAGAAGTTCCTCACAAGTCAGAATTTAAACAAATAGACGCTTATGAAGAATCCTTAATAGGTGTAAAAATTAGTTTTTCTAAATTTTTCCAATGGTTTAGAAATCGAGAAGATATAGAAAGCGAAACACTCCGAGATTTACATGATTATAAAGATAAAGAATTAGAAGCTGTTAGACAAGCAATATCTTCACTAATTCCTAATTTTAAAAAACTGCGTGTTCGTCGTTCTCCTTTAAGAATGACAGTAGAAAAAGATGGTGAAGAATTAATAGTTAATCAATTATCAGATGGGGAAAAATGCTTATTAGCAATGGTAGGAGATTTAGCGAGAAGATTAGCGATTGCAAACCCAGGTTTAGAAAATCCTTTAGATGGTTATGGAGTGGTTTTAATTGATGAAATTGAACTACATTTACATCCAAAATGGCAAAGAGAAATTATTCCAGCTTTAACTAGAACTTTTCCCAATTGTCAGTTTATAGTTACTACCCATTCACCACAAGTAATTAGTCAAGTTAAACCCCAAGGAATTTACATTTTAGAAAAAACTAATGATGGTATAATTGCAGAACGTCCTGATAGTTCCTATGGTCGAGACAGTAATCAAATTTTAGAAGATTTAATGAAAGTTCCTGAACGTCCACAGGAAATAAAACAGGAACTTTTAAGATTATTTCGTCTAATTGATTTAGGAAATTTAGACTCTGCTAAACAATTACGACAAGAATTAGCTGCAAAAATTGGTGAAGATGAAGCGCAGTTTATCAAAGCAGATATTTTAATGAGGAGAAAAGGACTTTCCCGTAAATGAAATTTATTCAAAAGGGTGTAGAACCAAGTAATTTATCTGCATGGAAAATTAAACAAGGCGATAAAATTCCCACTTGGAAAAGTTTTAGAAGAACTGTAGTTAAAGACCAGCTTTTAGAGATTTTATTACAAGAACAAGGTTATATTTGTTGTTACTGTGGTGTTGCTATAGATAAAGGAAGTTGTCATATTGAACATTTTAAACCTCAAGGTACAGATGAAACTGCGAGATTTGATTATTTTAATCTGATGGTTTCCTGTCAAGGAGAAGATGAAACACAACCAAAAATTCCCGTACATTGTGGACATAAAAAAGATAATTGGTATGATGAAAATTTGCTAGTCTCACCTTTAAGAGAAAACTGTACAGAGTTTTTTAGATATTCTGCTGCGGGGGAAATTTTACCGACACAAGAAGTCAGTAAAAAACTTGCTGCTGAAACAACAATAGAAAATTTAGCCTTGAATATTCCTAAGTTACAAAGAATGCGTCAAGCTGCTATTGATGCAGAATTAGAATTATTAGCAGATGATGATTTTAATGAGGATGAAATTAGAAATATCATTAAGGACTATCTAGAATTAGATGATGATGGTAGATACAAACCATTTTGCGCTACCATCATTTATTTTTTAGAAAATTTTTATTTATAAATAGCAGGTTTTAAAGTTTTGATTAACACAAATCAAACCCACCCTCTCACCTGTTTATGCACCACCGCTAAATACCACATATAATCATCAATTTTATAATTATCCGCAGCTTTAACAATATACTCTTTTGCTAACTCTAAATTCCCCTCTGCTTCATAATACAAACCTAAATAAAGATGACTATAAAAATTACCCTTTAACCCTTCTGATTTTCCCACATTCAAAACATCATCAGTTGTACAATTATCTGCAAATAAATCATATACAGACCTCATAATTTTCCGAGGATCATTTTTCACAGGTAACAGAGAATTTCGTGCTGCTTCCACACCCGATAACCTCGCAATACAAAGATATCTCCACACCGTTTCTTCTACATCCTGTGCATTGACAGTTAAATCAATTTCAAATTGTTTTGCACCATCAGCAAATCTTTCTACATAATAATAAGATAAACCTCTTTGCCACAAATAGGGAGTAATTCGATCATCTAATTTTTCTGCGGTGTCAAAATCTATAATTGATTCTTGAATTTTTCCCAATTGAAAATAAACCATCCCCCGACGCACGTACACATTAGGGTTATTTGGTTGCTGAATAACTGTTGTATTCCAGCGTTTAAGTTGACTTTCCAAAGAGTTATTAAAAAACATATATTTTCACCTCTAAATCTAAATTCTAAATTCTAAATTCTACATTCTAAATTCTAAATTCATTTAGTCCTTCCATTTAGCAGAACAAGCAACACGAAAACCATGATTTTGATCTTTACTAACTGGAGGATAATTAACCCGATAAGCAGAACGACAATAAACAGGACGATAGGACCAAGAACCACCACGTAAAACTCTACGGGGGTGAATATCGTTGTCATTTAACCATGCACTACCGTCATTTGGCGCACCAACATAGTTATCATACCAACCATCTTGGCACCATTCCCAAACATTACCATGAATGTCGTATAAACCAAAATCATTAGCTGGAAAAACACCTACATCTGTAGTTTCTTTGCGGTAAATTCCTTTATTACCATCACCATAAACATATTCACCATTGTAGTTAGCTAAATCAGTGCTAAGAGTATTACCAAAACAAAAAGGTGTAGTTGAACCTGCACGACAAGCATATTCCCATTCTGCTTCACTAGGTAAACGATATAATCTGCCTGTTTTTTGTGATAGTCTGGCGCAAAATTCCTGGGTTTCATACCATGAAATTTGTTCTACTGGTCTGTTATCACCTTTAAAATGAGATGGATCAGGATCTAAATCTAGTTTAATTTTTGGTAGTTTAGAAACAGCTTTCCATTGTGCTTGGGTTACAGGATATTTTCCCAGTAAGAAAGGTTCTATTAGAACTGGATGTTGAGGAGTTCCCCGATCCATACTTTCTTCTTCTTGTTTTGATACACCCATTAAAAATGAACCACCAAGAATAGCAACTAATTCTAAATCAATATTATTTTCTAATTGTTCTATAAATAATGCTGCCGTTTTTTTATTACGCTGAATTTCACTGTTTTTGAATAAACCTAAAAGCATATTTCTGGGTTCTATTTTGGCAGTTTCAAATACAAAGGGCTGGGTTTTGATAACTGAAGAGTTAGCTTGACTAACTGCACTATCAGGTTTTTGAGATTGAGAATTTACCCTTGATCTGTTAATTCCAATATTGGTAGATTTAGGTAATTTTGGTGGTGTAGGTGGTGTAGGTATTGTAGATGGTGCTGATGGTGTAATTATTGGTGGTGTAATTGGATGATTTTTATTTGTTTGCTGAACTGATTTTTGAGTTTGCCGATGATTTTGTTGAAAAGCCTTAGTTACCGACTGTCTAATTTCTTTAGCTTCCTGTTCTGTTAATCCTAAATCTAATCTTTTATTTTCTAACTTTTTCAACATTAAAGGATCAAAAATTCCTCCACTTTTTTGAGCCAAATTAGCAGCTTCTTGATAATATAAATCTCTGGGGCTAACCACTCCTGGATTTTGTAGACTGGCTGTAGATATAAAAGGTGATGAAATTGCTGTAGGTAGAGAAGGAGTAATTCTTTGTAGTTCTATTAGTGCTGCTTGGGCATTTTCATGACGTAAACTATGGTGACGACGTACCATTTTAGTTAAATAGTCCGCTAAATTATCATTGATATGAACTGTATGTTGCCATGATAATTCTGCTGTCTGTGGATCTTCTTCAATATCCTGAGTTTTTAACCCTGTTAATGCTTGAATTGCTGTTATTCCTACAGCATAAATATCACTAGCAAAAACAGTTTTACCCCTGACTTGTTCTGTAGGCATATAACCAAAAGTACCAGCCATAATTGAAGTTTTGATACTGCCATCAGTTTTGTGGACTTGAGAAGCAACTTCTTTAACTATACCAAAATCTATTAAACAAACCTTACCATCTTCTTTTCTTCTAATTAAATTATGTGGTTTAATATCTCGGTGAATTACATTCTGGGCATGAACGAAAGTTAAAACTTCTAACACATCTGTTAATAGTTGGATAACATAACTTTCAGGGAATTTTTTTCCAGGCACAATTTCTATATTTAAACATTGTCCTTGAATAAATTCTTGAACAATATAAAATTTACCATCTTCTTCAAAGTAAGCAAATAAGTTAGGAATTTGGGGATGTGTACCTAATAACTCTAATATTCTTGCTTCTTTCTGAAAAAAATCTTGACGGAAAGTATTTGTATGTTGAGATAAAAGTTCCTTAACTACACATATAGGTTTACTGGGTTTCTGCATATCTATGGCTTTGTAGGTAATTCCAAAACCACCACTTCCTAATATTTCCATAATTTCGTAACGTCCACCTATTCGCATAGTTATATTTCACCTAAAAACCCTATAATGCTAACTAAATACCCAAACTTGTCTAGTATAAACCTTAGTCAATAAAATGTGTAGTTAAAATCATCATTTTACTGAGATAATTATTAACTACAGAACCATATACCTATTTTTTATATGTAAATATAATTCTGGGAAAAAATCTTGAAAATCCTGTTCAAATTCATGATAGTGTTTGATTAATTCATCCACAGCCTCATTTAACATTAATTCTCGATTAAATCGCCGAGATAAACGTTTTGATATCCTCTCTAAAGATGTTTCTATACCTTGAGTGTAGCGATAAGAACCTAACCAATCTTCAGCAGCAACTCGATTAATTACTTGACGAACTATCATTGGTATTTCCCCTGAATATGCTTGAAATGATGTATATATCTCTGCTGTAAATTTATCTAGAGATATATCTGTATAATCAGCCCAATTTTTAGCTAAAAAATGGTCATAAAATATATCTACAAGTACCCCAGCAAACCGCCGATGGATTGGATTAAGACGCTGTTTACTGCGTTGAAAAATAAGATGATTGTCTGTGAAATGATCAATTATGTGATGACATTGAATTCCGCGCTGAATTTGAGCATTTAATTTTTGCCGTTCTGTACCCTTAACAATATCCGCAAGTAGATTACCTAACCGCATTTCCACGTAAGGTTCTGATAAGAAAAGATGAGCAAGCCAATTCATACGTAAGTAATATTACTAATGGCAGCAACAGTACAAGATAGGATTCAAAATCGGATCTACTTTGATTTTGAAGACTAAAGATATTAATGTCACTTTGTATACTATTATTTTATTCAAAAATCGCACAATAATCATAGTAGTTGAATTAACAACTTATTTAAAAATAGAATATGACGGGTAAAAGATCAAAAATGAGGTGCGATCGCCCAATCTTGTTAGATGCTTTCAGTTTCTTCGCCCATTCCCAAACTACAATAGGGGTATAGATCCGAAATATTTTTTTGACTACTTTGCTTTATGTCAGTTTTAGCAGCGATCGCCGTCTTAGCTATTTTGATTTTGGTACACGAGTTAGGACATTTTATAGCCGCACGTTCCCAAGGTATTTACGCTAACCGCTTTTCTCTCGGTTTCGGTCCAATTCTCCTAAAGTACCAAGGATCACAAACGGAGTACACCATCCGCGCTTTCCCCTTGGGTGGGTTTGTGGGTTTTCCCGATGATGATCCAGATAGCGAAATTCCTCCCAATGACCCCAATTTGCTGCGAAATCGTCCTATTTTAGATCGGGCAATTGTCATTAGTGCCGGAGTCATCGCCAATTTAATCTTTGCTTATTTAGTCCTTGCTTTGCAAATTGGTATTGTTGGTATTCCCCAAGAATTTCAGTTTCAACCAGGGGTAGTTGTTAAACCAATTAACGAACAATCTGTAGCTTACCAAGCCGGCATTCGTCAAGGTGATATTATCCTCAGTGTTAACGGTAAGGAATTATTAGCTGATAGAAATTCCCCCGTTTTATTAACTCAAGAAATTCAAAGTCATCCCAACCAATCAATTCAATTAAAAGTTCAACATCAAGACGAAATCAAACCTCTAACACTCACCCCTACAGAAAGTGCTGATGGTAAAGGTTTAGTTGGTATTGAACTCGTCCCCAATGGTAAAGCAATTTACCGTCGTCCTCAAAATCCCATTGAGATTTTTACAACCGCTGCTGATAGATTTCAGCAATTATTAATCGGTACGGTTAAAGGTTTTGGACAGTTAGTAACTAACTTCAAAGAAACAGCAAGTCAAGTCTCAGGACCAGTTAATATTGTCAAAATTGGAGCTAAATTAGCCTCTGATAATAGTGCGAATCTCCTATCTTTTGCCGCAATCATTAGTGTTAACTTAGCCATCATTAATATCCTGCCTTTACCTGCATTAGATGGTGGACAATTGGCTTTTCTAGTCATTGAAGGTTTATTAGGTAAACCCTTACCTAGCAAAATTCAAGAAGGTGTCATGCAAACTGGTTTAGTCCTCCTCTTGGGTTTAGGAATTTTCTTGATTGTCAAAGAAACAACTCAATTAGATTTTGTTCAACAGTTAATTCAAGGATTCTAAATCCATATTTTGCCAATGGTGGATTTTGAACATACTCGAAAAATCGAAAAATCAAAATCCCCAATCTTTAAATCAGGGAGCATCCCTAATGTATAAGTTTTTGTTTATCTAACAACAGCAAGTTATCCCAGGCTTAATTTGATCGAACCGCAAAGGACGCAAAGTACACAAAGGTAAGAGAGTTGGAGAGAGTTTTTGGTGTTGCTGCATTTATTTTTTTAAAATTGGGATGCTCCCTTAAATTATGACTTGAGTCTGATAAAATTAAGTTAGTTTTTATTGATATCAAATTTGTTGGTGTGACTACTAAAAAACTTTCCAAAAAGCAACGCGCTTTAGAAATTCTCTCCCGTCTGCATCATCTTTATCCCGATGCTACCTGTTCTCTAGATTATGAAACTCCTGTACAATTATTAGTAGCCACAATTCTCTCCGCTCAATGTACAGATGAACGAGTTAACAAGGTAACACCAGCTTTATTCGCTCGCTTTCCTGATGCTGAAAGTTTAGCAAATGCAGATATTCTAGAATTAGAAGACTTAGTAAAATCAACTGGTTTTTACCGCAATAAAGCTAAAAATATTAAAGCTGCTTGTGGAATGATTGTCAAAGATTTTAATTCTATTGTTCCCAATAAAATGGAAGAATTATTAAAACTCCCCGGAGTAGCTAGAAAAACAGGTAATGTGGTTTTAGCACACGCTTACGGTATTAACGCAGGAGTCACCGTAGATACCCACGTTAAACGTTTAAGTCAGCGTTTAGGGTTAACTAAAAACACCGAACCCATACATATAGAAAAAGACTTAATGAAACTATTACCCCAACCTGAATGGGAAAATTGGTCTATTAGATTAATTTATCATGGTCGTGCAGTTTGTAAAGCTCGTTCTCCTGAGTGTGATGTTTGTCAAATAGCTGATGTTTGTAAGAGGAATATTTAGGTAATGGGTAATGGGTAATTGGTAATTGGAATCCTGGTGAGGTGCTGTAACTGATAACTGATAACTGATAACTGATAACTGATAACTGATAGAGGAGATCAAGGAGATCAAGGAGTCAGGAGATCAAGGAGATCAAGGAGTCAG
>RDXV01000173.1 GCA_004292695.1 Nostocales cyanobacterium
TAGCTTATTCCTTTTGATTTTGCATAGTCAGATAGTTTCATTCCCCAACTATAACACAAATGACTATGTTTGACTATGTTTGACTATATTTTTGTTATTTAGACTAAATACTAATCTTTAATAAAACAGGGAACAGGGAACAGGTAACAGGGTTAAAAGTCTATTTGTACATGATTGATCAGCAATATACTAAAATTTCAAACAATTAAATTACATTAATTAAAATCAGCAATCATAGAGTTACCAGATAACAGAAACATTCAAAATTTTCTGTCATAAATAAATTCAATTAATTCTGCAAGTCACAATTTATCAGCGTGTAAACATTCCCAAGGTGTGATCTACCAGTAACATCACATTCAGAAAATATATGCGCTTACTTCCATCTGGTAAAGAACTCAATTTTTCAGTTATTTTTGCTATTAAATGTACCAGCTTGACGTTTTTTTTTGGCACTTTAATATTTTGTGGTTTTTATATCGGTTCTTTCATGATTTCCTATGTTACATCCAACTCAAACACTACTACCCCTACCTTCATGGATGGTATTAAAGATGCAAACAAATTTATGGATCGGAAATAGCAAACTCATAACGGTTTTTACCGAGATGTTTAGCTTGGTACATAGCTGTGTCTGCTTCCTTGATTAAAGTTTCACAGTCTTGACCATTTAGGGGATAAATACTAATACCGATACTAGCAGAAACTTGAGTTAAATTACCATCCAAAACTATTGGTTCAGTGATGACTTTTAAAAGTTTTTCTGCTATACTCGCTGCAAATTTTTCATGGGAAATATTTCCCAAAATTATAGTAAATTCATCACCACCTAAACGAGAAACAATATCAGTAGACCTTAATGTATTATTGAGACGTTGAGCAACAATAATTAATAGGCGATCGCCTATATCGTGACCTAAAGTATCATTCACTTTTTTAAATCCATCCAAATCAATAAATAATAAACCTAACAAGGAATTATTACTTTTTGCTTGACTAATAAATTCACAAAATTGTTCATGAAAAAATTTCCGATTTGGTAAACCAGTTAAAGAATCATAATATGCTAACTGTCTTAAATTTATTTCTTTCATCTTCAACTCAAAATTAGAACGGGATAAATCATCAGCTTGACGTTTTAATTTCTGTTCCGCTTGTTTCCGTTCTGTAATATCACGAATTACACCTACTAAAAACAAATTACCAGCAGCATCCCGGTGTAATGATCTTTTAGTGGCAATTGAATAAGTGTTTCCATGAGCATCTGTAAATTCTTCCTCATTTTCCTTGGGTTGATGAGTTTTAAATACCAGGTTATCCTGTTCTCTAAATATATCTGCTTCATGTTTGGGAAATATATCATAATCAGATTTTTCCATTAAAACACTATAGGAATAACCTGTAAAACGACAGTAAGCATCATTTAACATAATCCACTGATGTTGAGTATTTTTAACAAAAATAGGATCAGGAATTGCATTAATGACTTCATATAAAAATTCCTTAGAACGTTTTAACTCTCTCTGGATATAAGCAAGTTGAAAAATTACGCCAATTGCTGAACCAAAAAATGCTAAATAAGCTGGAATAACAGGTATCCACCATCCACCTAAAAAAGCGACATATACAGATATAAATAATCCCAGACTGGATATTAACAATACCAAAATTATTTTCCATAACTTTTTAATATAAAATATAGAAAATACACCTAAAAATGACCAAATAAAAATCCATATATTTTCTAAGATATCAGACCAAACTTTAATTAAAGGTCTACCCTCTATGGACGCAGAAATTAATTCATCAATAAAATATGCTTGTAATTCCACCCCAGCAATAGGTTTTGATTTATTCATACCCATAAATCCGCTAGAGTAAGGAATGAATAAAAAATCTTGCAAACTAGGAGCAGTAGAACCAATTAAGATAATACGATCACGAATTAAATTTTCTGGAATATTGTTATTTAATATATCCTGCAAAGAAACATAATCATAAGCACAATATTTTTGATACTTCTCAGTATTTTGACAACTAGGGTTGGGAAAATTTACTAAAATTTGATAACCTCTGTCATCCACATCTATATAAGCACCATAGTTACTTTCCAAACGAGTAAATATAGCTTTACCTAACTGTAAGTATTCAGGGTTATAAGTTGCTTTTTTCGGGGTAACACCGCGAGATTTTAGATATAGTAAAGCTACCTTTAAAGGAAAACTTTGATATTCTTGATTATTGATATGTAAATACAATAAACTACGACGCACTTTACCATCAATATCATACAATAAATTGTTAAATCCTACCTGCTTGCTTGACTGTAATTCTGGAGGTGCTAAAATTTGATTTTTGGGGTCATTATTTAATAATTCTATTCCTATTAAATTAGGCATAGATTTATAAGTTTGAATGATTTTTTCATATCCAGGTTGTACAGGTAAATCTCTGTAGATATCTAAACCGATAGCATTTGGATTATATCGCTTTAATTTATTGATAACTTCCGCCATTTCTAGATCAGATATTGGCCATGAACCTGCCAGTTTTAAAGAAGATTCATCAATAGAAACAATAGTAATTCTATCGGTCGGTGTTTCATGAGGACGCAAGCGGAAAAATTGATCTAAAGCCGATAATTCCCACACTTGCAAAAATCCTAATGAACGTAGTAGAATAACACAAATAGCAATTATCACAGCAGTCAACCATTCTCGAAAAGTTTTCTTGAATAATTGCGGAAGGGTAAAAGCTGGTTGGAATACAGAATCAGTAAACTGCAAAATCATAAATTCCTCATTTGTGTGAAATAAGTTTTAATTTCTAAAAATAACAGGATCAAGAAAAATAGATGATAATTTAACAGAAATTAACTACTTGAATATCAAAACACTTTAAGAAAGTATATAAAAATTAATTGTGTAATAAATAATAATTAATATAATTAATATAAAAATATGTTACATATTTTATAGAATAAATCCCTAACATTCAACATCAAGCTGAGTCAGGGAACAAGTTTGATTTAATTTTTGATAGAGGTTTACCTAAAATATTTGAAATTACGTGGTCCTTGATAACCGGTAATATTTGCCAATTCGTTTAAATTCTGCACACCACCATAAATTTTGCCGTTGATAATCCAAGACGGAAAACCCTTAATTCCTGAACTTTGACAAAGTTGTGGTTTACCTTTGGGACTGTCCGTAGCACATTCTATAGCAATATTGTCACTGATGATTTTATAGGCTTCCTTACCAAAGAGTAACTTTTGTTCATGGCAATGGGGACACCAATAGGCTACATATTCTTTAGCATCAGTAGTAATTAAATGTTTCGCTAAAGCAATTTCTGCTTCTCCTGAAGTTGTAGTAATTTCCCAGCCAAATTCCGGGTTGGGTTGTTCACGGGGTTGAAAAGCGGCTATTTGTTGGGGTCCATCCGTAGAACCGATAGTTCCATCCTTGTTAATGCCCGAATAAACACCTAAAGTAGCGATTAATGTCACCATAGCGACAATTACACCAGTAAACAGGATTTGTCCCACATCTTCCCAGTCTTTACCTAAAATAGTGAGAGTGAGCATACTCACCGCAAATAAAGCAGAGGCGATACAGTACCAACAGAGAGCTTGAAGTTCAAAGGCCAGCACATACATTAAATATGCACTGAACACAGACATGGCGATCGCCCCCAGCAGTAAAAACCACCAAGTCAAACTTTCTATCTGTTTAGTAGTTTTCTTCTTGTCCTTTTCTCCTGAATTTAAAGCCAAAGGAGCTAAAGCCAGGACAAACATACTGATATAAGCCAGTAAACCAAACAAAGCTAAAGGTTGACCAAATACAGTACCCCAGGGACTAGAAAGCACATCCCCACAACCTTTAACATTTTCTGGAGTAGTACAAAGAGGAGTACCACCAGAGAGCTTTTCATAGGTGAGATATCCCGTATTCAGGATACCAAGGCCAGCGATCGCCCCAATTAAAGGACGTGACCATTTATGAATCCAAGGAGTAGAACGACGACGAATCATAATTGGTAATTGGTAATTAATTGGTAATTGGTGATTGGTAACTGGTGATTGGTGATTGGGGAAGATTAATAACCCCATGCCCAATACCCTATGTCCCAATCTACCTCAGTTGCTAGGAGTGTAACTTTAAAGACGAATTAGATTTAATGTCACCTTGAGAACTACAACTGCGATGGGCGGCTTCCACAAACTGACTAACGCGAATAGGATCAACTGGTTGGGTAATTTGACCATGACGTTTTAAGGAACTGGAAACAATCACACCATCTGCTGCTTGCATCAAAGCACCAACATTTTCCCAGTTAGCACCACTACCCACAAATACCGGAGTATCACCAGCCGCATTAGCCGCTAATTCCAAATCTTCCAAATTTGGAGGACTACCAGTAGCCCACCCTGATAAAATCACCCCATCGGCTAAACCTCTTTCAATGGTATCCTTAACAGCAACTGTCAGGTTAGGAGAACTTAAAGGACGGGCGTGTTTAACCAACACATCAGCTAATATTTTGACATCAGAACCCAACTCTCGACGATAGCGCAGTAATTCGTGTGCCTCCCCTTCAATTAGACCTTGATCAGTAGCCATAACTCCGGTAAGAACATTTACCCGGATAAATTGGGCTTTTACACAACTGGCGATCGCCAATGCACTTTTACCATCATTCCGTAAAACATTTAAACCTACGGGTAAAGTTACTAAATTCTGAATCCGCTGTACTATCACAGTCATAGCACTGACCACAGCCGGATCAACATGATTTTTAGTAAAAGGAGCATCAAAAAAGTTTTCCACAATTAAACCATTTACCCCACCACTGGCCAGGGCGGTAGCTTCCTGTTCAGCCCGATCAATCACAGCTTTGAGACTGCCTCCCCAACGGGGTGATGTTGGTAGGGGTAACAAATGAACTACGCCAATAATTGGCCTACGAGTTTTGAATAGTTGATATAAGTCCACGTCTTTAAATTCGCTAAGGCATTATTAAAAGTTGTCATCTCAGCATTCAGCCATCTTAGGACTTACGCACAAGAAAGAAAAAATCAGGTTTTTGTAGAATAGGTGAATAAGAGGTACAAACCCCACACCCTACACCCTACACCCAGCCCTCACTAATCAATTCTGTGGGTAAGTCCTGCATCCACTACTAACTATCAGCCAATAACAGCCAAGACAAAAATTCCGAAGTTTGTACCGATTTTGGATTTGAGATTGGGGATTAATTATTAGTAGGACTTACGCAAAAGAACGAAAAAATAAGGTTTTCGGAGGATGGGTTCATCAAAGGAAAAAATCCCTACACCCTACACCCTACACCCTACACTCAGCCCTGATGATAAATTTTGTGGGTAAGTCCTGATTAGGAATATCCCGCAAATCATTAACTTGTACCATCCAGAAATTATCAGTCAGAATATGGCAATCATGTAGGCTGCTATAACAACATTCACTTTTGAGATCAGAACCCACATCAAACAAAAGTTTTGAAAAGCTGACTGCTAATAGCTAATGGCTGACTGCTTGGGGGTTTCATTCCAGTTCTAATTAATCTCCTCTTGCTGAAGATGGAAATTAACGTTAAACCTTTCATAAGATATGTTAAGATAAAACCTGACTCGGAGAGGAGTTTGCCACTCACAAGAACTAAGGCAACTTCCCTGTAATTAGACAAAGTATACGTACACAATCGTAAAAGCAGTCTAAAAAGGGTAGTATTACTGGTTTATAAGGCGTAGTCGCATAGTGCGATTTCCCCTGAGGGTAGCGACTTCTCAACAACAGCCTTTTGGGGCGGCTTCCCGATGGGTAAATAAACAACGCACACGCTGCGGTGGTACAAAATACCAAATAAGCGAATCGTTAATAAACATTAAAGGTGTCAATAAAAACCAAAGACACCCTAATTTACCCTGGGAAACAAATTAATAAAAACATCATAGCATGACCTTAATTATCAAAAGTGATTAGGGCTATCAATGGATTAAAAGCTGTCAGATAGGCAGTGTTAGCTTGTGGACCCAGTTGTGCCGACACTTTCAGGAGTTCAGTTAGCTTGTCGAACTGATAAAGCAGGAAGTAAAAGAAACTAAAGAGTTTGCCTGTCGGTAGATAGGTGAAGTTGAGTAAGTTTTGTATAGCGGTGATACTTGGGCATTTATTAACAGTGGTAACATTGTTAACTTCCATAAGAGGTGCAGAAAAAAGCACCTGAAAACATCTGTGATGCTCGAAAACGTATAACTTTGTGAGAAAAAAATTGAAGATTTTTTCAAAATATGGGTGATAAGCCAACGATAGCCATTTCACACCTTGGCTGCGAAAAAAACCGAATAGACACAGAACATATGTTAGGGCTGTTGGTAGAAGCAGGTTATGGTGTAGATTCAAATGAAGAGTTAGCTGATTATGTAATCGTAAATACGTGTAGTTTTATCGAAGCTGCCAGAGAAGAATCAGTCAAAACCTTAGTAGAACTGGCAGAAGCCAACAAAAAAGTAGTAATTACTGGTTGTATGGCACAGCATTTCCAAGAGCAATTATTGGAAGAGTTGCCAGAAGCAGTAGCCGTAGTGGGTACAGGAGATTACCACAAAATTGTCAACGTCATCGAGCGAGTAGAACAGGGAGAGCGAGTCAAAGAAATTAGCGCTGAACCCACCTACATAGCTGATGAGAAAACGCCAAGGTACAGAACCACAACGGAGGGAGTAGCCTACCTGAGAGTATCAGAAGGGTGTGATTATCGTTGTGCATTTTGTATAATTCCTCATCTTCGAGGCAACCAGCGATCGCGTACTATTGAATCAATAGTTGCTGAAGCTGAACAACTGGGGCAACAGGGGGTAAAAGAAATCATTCTCATCTCCCAAATCACCACCAACTATGGCCTAGATATTTACGGTAAACCAAAATTAGCGGAATTACTGCGGGCTTTGGGGAAAGTAGATATACCGTGGATCAGAATGCACTACGCCTATCCTACCGGACTAACTCCAGATGTAATTGCGGCAATTCGAGAAACGCCCAATGTTTTACCCTATTTAGATTTGCCCTTACAGCATTCTCACCCAGAAATATTGCGTGCCATGAATCGTCCTTGGCAGGGTCGTGTGAATGACAGCATTATTGAGCGGTTAAAAGTTGAATTACCATCAGCCGTACTAAGAACCACATTTATAGTCGGATTTCCGGGAGAGACACAAGAGCATTTTCAGCATTTACTTGATTTTACAAAGCGGCATGAATTTGATCATGTTGGTGTCTTCACCTTTTCACCAGAAGAAGAAACACCCGCATACAGCTTACCTAACCAAATTGCTCAAGAAGTAATGGTGGAGCGTCGTGATCAACTAATGGCACTCCAACAACCAATTTCCCTGGAAAAGAACCAGCAAGAAGTCGGCAAAATCGTAGATGTGCTGATAGAGCAAGAAAATCCCCAAAGTGGCGAATTAATTGGCCGTTCTGCCAGATTTTCTCCAGAAGTTGATGGTCAAGTATATGTGGAAGGCCAAGCAAGGCTAGGAACTATTGTACCCGTGAAAATTCACAGTGCTGATGCTTACGACCTTTACGGTCAAATTGTCAATTAGGGAATAGGGAACAGGGAACAGGGAACAGGGAATAGGGAACAGGGAACAGGTAAGAAGTTTTTACCAATTACCAATTACCAATTACCCATTACCCATCACAAACAAGAAAATCTAGAAAATCTAGGAGAATTAATGAATCTTTCTTTCCAAGAATTAGGCATTTCCCAAGAACGTGCTGAACAATTAGAGAAAATTGGCTTTACAGCACCTACAAATATTCAATGTCAAGCAATTCCAGAACTGTTGTCAGGTCGTGATGTAGTTGGCCAGTCCCAAACAGGTACAGGTAAAACCGCTGCTTTTTCTCTTCCTATGCTGGAAAAATTAGACCCCAGCATCAGAGCAGTACAAGCAATTGTGTTAACTCCTACCCGTGAATTAGCAATGCAGGTTCACGATGCCATTTTCCAATTTATGGGCAATGATGGACTGCGGGTATTGGCTATTTATGGTGGTCAGTCTATTGATAGACAAATTTCCCAACTCAAACGCGGTGTTCATGTTGTTGTCGGTACTCCCGGTAGAATGATTGACTTGTTAGATCGGGGTTCTTTAAAACTAGACCAAGTAAGATGGTTTGTTTTGGATGAAGCTGACGAAATGTTGAGCATGGGCTTTATTGATGATGTGATCAAAATCCTCTCCCAAGCTCCCGCAGAACGCCAAACTGCTTTATTCTCGGCAACAATGCCCCCCTCTATTCGCCAGTTGGTGAATAAGTTCTTAAATGATCCAGTAACTGTTACTGTTCAACAACCTAAAGCTACACCTAATAAAATTAACCAGGTAGCTTATTTAATTCCTCGTCATTGGACAAAGGCTAAGGCTTTACAACCTATTCTGGAAATGGAAGATCCAGAAACAGCTTTAATCTTTGTGCGTACTCGTCGGACTGCTGCTGAGTTAACTAATCAGTTACAAGCTGCTGGTCATAGTGTGGACGAATATCACGGTGATTTGTCTCAGCAAGCACGGGAAAGATTGTTAACTCGCTTCCGTAACCGTCAGGTACGATGGGTAGTGGCTACTGATATCGCTGCACGGGGTTTAGATGTGGATCTGCTTTCCCACGTGATTAACTATGATTTACCTGATAGTGTGGAAACCTATGTTCACCGGATCGGTAGAACTGGTCGTGCTGGTAAGGAAGGTACAGCAATTTCTTTAGTTCAACCTTTTGAACGTCGTAAACAACAGGCTTTTGAACGCCATAACAAACAAAGTTGGCAGGTATTGTCAATTCCTACCAGAGCGCAAATTGAAGCTCGACATATTCAGAAGTTGAAAGATCAGGTTTCTGAGGCTTTAGCAGGTGAACGTTTGGCTTCTTTCTTGCCTATTATCAGTGAATTGACTGAAAAATACGATGCTCAGGCGATCGCCGCAGCAGCTTTACAAATTGCTTACGATCAAACCCGTCCCGCATGGTTACAAAATGGTGTAGATGTTCCTGAAGAAGAAACTACTCCCAAACCTAAACTTAACAAACGTCGTGATGGTGGCGATTACTCAGAGCGGAATAGCGGAGGTGGTCGCAGTCGTTCTTGGTCTAAATCTGACAAAAATGGTAGTGAAGGTCGGGGAACTCCCAAGCCAAAATTACGCAAAGAACGCCACGAATCTTCTTTTTCATCTAGTCCCCAAAAACAAAGCGTAGGAAATAGAGACTAGGGAATAGGGAATAGGCAAGAAGTAATAAGTGTGAGATAATTTGAGTTTTATCTTTCTTTTGTCAATATTTCCCCTGCTTTTCTTGCCTAAATCAATAATTAACGTTGATTGCAGTTTCCTTAGTTTTTCCAGAGTTGGGTGATTTGCTCTAACTCGCCTAACTCCTCATCTGTCATTTTCCAATCCAAAGCACCAACGTTCTGTTTGACCTGTTCGGCACTTTTTACCCCAGCAATGGGTATTACGTTCCCCTGGGCAATTAACCAGTTAAGGGCTACTTGGGCAGGGGTACGATCATATTTATTACCTATTTTTTCCAGTAATGATAATACTGGGGCAATTTTATTTAAACCATCTTGACTAAATCGCGGATCTATGCTTCTTGCGCCTGTGGGTTTATAAGCAGTAGTGTATTTGCCTGTTAATAATCCCTGTGCTAAGGGACTGTAAGCTAATATTGTGATGTCTAAATTTCTGGCTGTTTGTAAAATGCCATTGGTTTCAATTTGTCTGGTTAAGAGCGAATAACGCACCTGGTTAACTGCTAATGGTATTCCCCTTGCGGATAAGATTTTATGTGCTGCTTGCATTTCCGCAGCCGAATAATTACTGACACCAATTGCCCCGATTCTTCCTTTTTCTACCTCATCAGCTAAGGTGTTCATGAGGGTTTCTTGGGAAAGTAAGAATGTAAATGGCCAATGAACTTGGTATAATTCTATTCTTTCTAATTGCAGACGTTTGAGACTTTCGGTTAACGCTTCTGATACAGATTTTCCATCCCAACGCCAGGGTAAGGGTCCGAATTTGGTAGCAATTTGGACTTTTTCTGGGTTTTGTTTCATGAACATTCCTAAAAACCGCTCAGAAAGTCCTAAACCGTAAACTTCCGCAGTATCAAAAAATGTCACTCCAGCTTCTACAGCAGCATTAAAGGCAGCTTGCAGTTGTTCTTCTCCGTAATTATCGCCATAATTCCAAAATAATTTATCACCCCATGCCCAAGTTCCGATACATAAAGGGGGAACGGTGATACCAGTTTTACCTAATGTGATGGTTTCCATGTTGCTAAATTTGTATGTATTTACATTTCTTTACAGTTTTAGTTTAACAGCGATAAATATTAAGTAGGGGTTCAATTGTTCAGTTAAGGATTTTTGTAGCGACTGTCTTGAATGTCAAGCGATCAGTAAAAAATTGGTGAGGAAGTGAAAAATAATTATTGTCACAACAAATTAGCACTCTTTTTAGAGAGTAAAAAGCCAATATAGTATTTTTCAAGAGTAAGAACAAATGCAAGGAATTTAAGTTGATAAAATTGCTTGTAAATTATCTTGCTGCTATATAAATCCTAGACAAGTCTAGACATTTATTTCTTACTTCACGGGGAGCATGGGAGCGGTTATCCCTCAGTAAGCTTTCACGCTTTAGCCA
>RDXV01000301.1 GCA_004292695.1 Nostocales cyanobacterium
AAGGCAAGAGGCAAAAGGCAAAAGGCAAGAGGGAAGAGACTTTCAGCGATTTTACATTTTGTTACATACCTTGGTTTTTTCGAGCCGACTTACTTAGTTTTTACTTCGGCGAAAAATACAAAAAACTCCTTGATATCCTTGAACTCCTGACTCCTTGAACTCCTTAATCTTCACGAAAAGACTTTCTCTGCAACCCATAAATAAAAAAATAACCCCCTGATGTGAGGGGGGTATAACGTACAGCCAGAAGTGAACTGTGATGTTAGCTGGCAACGTACTCTTTAACATTGGCTCGACGACGACGTAAATGGGCAAGTGCTTGATGCTCTAATTGGCGGACTCTTTCGCGGCTAAGGTTTAAGCGCTCGCCAACTTTAGCTAAGGACATTTCATTTCCATCTTCTAACCCAAAGCGCAGGGCTAATACTTCCCGTTGTTGGGGTGTGAGTTCTGCTAGGAGGTTGTTGAGGTCTTGGCGTAAAAATTCTTGGGTGGTGTAATGTTCTGGTGATGGACCTTCGTCCTCTAACATTTCTTGCAGTTCTGTGTCTTGGTTGTCTCCCACCCGCACATCTAGGGATACTGGTTGCCGCGCCATGTTCATATATTCTCGAATTTGGGCGGGTTCAATTTCCAATTCGTGGGCTATTTCGGTGGGTGTGGGTGATCTGCCTAATTTTTGTGCCAATTCGCGCTGAACTTTTTTAATTTTGTTCAGTTTTTCGGTAATATGTATAGGTAGGCGAATGGTTCTACCTTGTTGGGCGATCGCTCTGGTGATTGCTTGCCGTATCCACCAGTAAGCGTAAGTTGAGAATTTGTAACCCCGCATAGGATCAAATTTCTCTACTCCTCTTTCTAGTCCCAATGTTCCTTCCTGGATTAAATCCAGAAATTCCATGTTCCGCTTCTGGTATTTTTTGGCGATCGCCACTACCAAGCGCAAGTTAGCCTCAATCATTTTTTGCTTGGCTCGCTTACCTTGTGTTACCTTCTGCTTAACTTCGTTTTCTGTTTGGTTAACATGAGCAGCCCATTCTGATAAACTAGGTTCATGATCTAGTTTTTTGGCTAAATCATCTTTGGCTTCTAGTAATGCCATCATTTGCTGCACTTGCTTTCCATAGACAATTTCTTGCTCACGGGTTAGCAGTGGTACACGTCCAATTTCTCGCAGATAGGTTCGCACCATATCAGCCGTGAATTTGGCATTATTGTTTTCATTTTCGGTGTTAACAGTAGACATTGGTGCGTTGTCCTCTACTCCGTTATTTCCAACTTACTCAAAGTAACTTTGAGTTTCTTTTACTCCCTGCTTTGCTCTGAAAGTGTTGGCACTACCAATTTTTCAGGTTAGCTGTTTCTAAATGGCAACTTCTGATCTGTTCATAGCTGCTTTCACTCATCTTGATGCAAGGTGATGATGAATTACGCATAATTCGGTAGATATTTTCTCCGTTACTATAAGGGTTTAATTTATATAACCATTGCCGGGACAGTAATATCCTGATGAGGTTGATCTGGATGTTGCTTTAATTCTGGACTATCTGATCAGCATATCAGCTAGTTTTCAAGAATTCTTCCTTTCTGTTTACAGGTGATAGCTTTGAGAAAACACGAAGTCATTATGAGTTTCACTTTCCTATGGTAAAGTAAATTTTGCAGATAGTAAAGAGTGTTAAATAAATCCGTAGGCGACTGCGAACCCGAAGGGTCTTGAGGATTAAGTTTGTTATGTATGAGAACCTGTTGACATAATGCTAAACCTTGATTCCAAGCGTGTCTA
>RDXV01000174.1 GCA_004292695.1 Nostocales cyanobacterium
GATCTCCTGACTCCTCGATCTCCTCGATCTCCTGACTCCTCGATCTCCTCGATCTCCTGACTCCTCGATCTCCTCGATCTCCTGACTCCTCGATCTCCTAAAAAATAACTTGGTCAAATCGAGTAATTTTCCCTACAATCTATCTATTAATAGAGATTGAGGTTAAACAGATTGGACGACAACTACCAAACCTACTTAAACCGCGTAGCACGGATGACGCTACCAGAATCAGAATTTTTCAAGAACCAGGTTCAACATATCCAAGAGTCTTATAAATTCAAAGCTGAAAATGGAGTCAGAAAACCAGCTAACTTCCCTGGTTATACTCTGATTACACCACCAGCAGGAGAAGATACAAAAAATGCTGAGTTTTACAACCAAATTGAAAAATACCAACAATCTTTATTAGAGAGTATCAATTTTGATTTGATTGTACCTTTACCTCCCAGCAGTTTCCACGTCACCATTGCTGACTTAATCTGGGATCATGCTTTTATTCACGCTACTGAAAAAAATCCCCAATTTGAACAAGATTTAAACACTTGTTTAGGAGATTTATTTACACAGTATCAACAATTGAGAATTAAACCAGCTAGTCCCATAACTTGGCAAGTCTTAGGATTAATGGTTATGCCCAGGGCTGTTGCCGTATGTTTGATCCCCAAAGATGAACGTTGCTATGAAGAAATTATTCAACTGCGGCGATTAATTTATCAAAATCGTAAATTAATGGGTTTGGGAATTGAACAACATTATCATTTTACTGCCCATGTCACATTAGGTTACTTTGGCGAAATTCCAGCAGATTTGGATCGGGAAAAACTCAGTCATTCCTTTGGTGAGTTAAATAAACAATGGCTGTTGAATTTTCCAGAAATTAATATTCACAGGGCTGAAGTCAGGAAGTTTGACAACATGATCAACTATTATCGTCAACCTCATTGGACTGGGTTAGATTTCTAGTTTTTCTTATCAGTTATCAGTTAAGAAAGGGAATAGGGAATAGGGAACAGGGAACAGGGAACACGGGGAGCAACTAGGGGAAGAACAGACTTTTACTAATTCTCAATTCTCAATTCTCAATTCTCAATTCTCCATGACTAATCTTCTGATTTTTGATAAGCTAAGTAAACAGCTTCCAACAATACATCAGCGGAAATATCTGCTGGTAAAATGTTTAAATTGATAATAGATTTTACTTGTTCTGCTAACTTTATAGACAGTGATGATCTGGCCTTATTTGACATTCCATTGCGACACTGCAAATATTCCCTAATAATCGCAAAATCATCAGGTAATAACTGTGATAAATCAGAAATTTTTTGCAGACTAATATAAAATGACTTTGCCTCTTGTGAAATAGTAAAACTATTTTTTTCGTGAGTTTTTTGAGCTTGAATTACTATTGTTCCTGCTAATAAATCTCCTAGACGCTTTTCACTTTTAGTTAACATAATCAAAAAAGCACCAATAAAAAGAAATTCATCAATAGGACGTAATAAAGCCCTCAGAGAAGCTTGTTGTAAACCTACAGGCCTACCATCATCTCTAATCACACGAATTTTAGCAAAACGTTTACCAGGTGTTTGCCCTTGCCAAAGAGTCTCAAAAAAGACAAAATAACCAGTGTAAATACAAAAAAGAATCACAAAGGCAATTGCTGTCATCCACAAAGCAAAACTAGAACCAAAGGTATCTAACCCCAAATCAATTATTTGGGAAGAAATAGTCACCCATACAAAGATGAATAGAGCTATAGTTAAACCCAAAACATGATAGTCAATTAATAAGCCTAAAGCCCTACTACCTATACCAGCCAAAGTAAATTCTAATTCAACACTTTCTGGAGTGCTAAATTTAATTTTATTGAACAGGTGCATAACCCTACGATTCTAATTAAATTGCTAATTAAATTGCTAATTAAACTGCTAATTAAACTGCTAATTAAACTTCTCGATCACGTAACTGTAAACCAAAACCTTCTCTCCGAGTTCGTAAATCATAGTATATTACAGCTTTTACAGTTTGTAAAAAAGGCAAAATTACAGCATTACTAGCAAAAGCCATACCAAATACTAAAACGAAAAATACCAAAGATAAAAACGCATTTCCATCTTGTAATAAAGGGGTGAAAATTAACTGAACAACAGAAGTAACAATTTGCAGGAGGATTTGGATTGGTAAAGTAATTAAAATCGCCACAAAGGAAATTAAGAAAATCCTACCTACATAACCCTTAGTCAACTCAACACTACGTTTAATAGTGCCAGTGGCATCACAATCTTCTTCAATAGCTAAAGGTAAATCAACTAAATAAAACCTAGTTAACACCCAAGCAAAAATGAAAATACCCACAATCACAACTAAAAACGCAATCAATGAAAAAATAGCAGCATTACCAAAACCACCATTTTGTACTCCTAAAGCTGCACCAGCAACTGCCAAAATAATACCCAATACAATCGCAAAACCAATACCAATTCCCCCACCAATGAGAGACATTAATAACATTGTCCCCAAAAACTTCCATAATCTAGCATTTACAAAATTTTCACCAGAGCGTATACTTTCTGGCTGATTAACTAAATCACCAAAAGCCAACCTACCTATTAAAGCTGAAAGAGCGTAAAATTTCGCCCATCCATAGATAGGTACAAGTACCCAACAGTAGGCTCTCAGAGCTAGTAAAAAATACTCCTTGAGATGAGAGCGATATAGTCGTACACCAGCACTGACAACATTACCAACACTTAATGCTTCTGCATTACCAGTAAAACCCAAATTCTCAGACATAATAGTAAATGTTCCTTGAAATTACGGTTAGCAATTTTGACGCTATATTAAGCTAAATTAAACTCAGTAGCCGAAAATTTTATGAATATTAAACGTTGGATCGGTAGAAGAGAAGAAAATTGGCAACGTCTAGATCAGTTATTAAGTCAAGTAGAGCAAAAAGGCTTAAAATCTATTAAATCAACAGAAATTAGAGAATTAGCTAGTCTATATCGTTCAGTAGCGGCAGATTTAGCCCGCGCACGTACCCAGGAAGTCGGTAAAACTTTAACCCAAAGTTTACAAACCTTGACAACTCGCGGTTATACGCAAATTTACCAGGGTTCACGAAAACAAGAATGGCAAGCAGTCAAGAAATTTTATCTTTGGGGTTTTCCCGCTGTAGTGCAGCAAACATTTTTATACACTGTTGTTGCTACTCTATTGTTTTTACTTGGTGGTTTAGTAGCTTGGTGGTATGCTTGGCAAGATCCCAGTTTTATGTCACTGATTGTACCAGAAAGTTTGATTTCTCAAGTTAGAGATCGGGGTGAACTGTGGATGGGTTCAATTGTGGGTATTGAACCTTTAGCATCTAGTAATATTATGATTAATAATATTTCAGTTTCCTTTGCTGCTGTTTCTGGGGGAATTAGTGGGGGAATATACACAATATATATAATGGTTTTTAATGGTTTATTAATTGGAGCAGTGGCAACTTTAGTAGGACAAAATAATCTTGCTTATCCATTTTGGGCGTTTGTTTTTCCTCATGGTGCGTTAGAATTACCCGCTATCTTTTTAGCTGGAGGGGCTGGACTTTTGATAGGCAAGGCAATACTATTTCCCGGTAAATATCGTCGTCGAGATGCAATAAAAATCAATAGTTACTTATCTGCACAGTTAGTATTTGGAATTGTTCCTTTATTGGTGATAGCGGGAATTATTGAAGGATTTATTTCTCCTAATCCTGCTATTCCTGATCCTGTTAAATATTTATTAGGAATCGGATTATTTATAAGTTTAGTTATTTATCTTAACCGTAAGCAATCAACTATTAACTAAATTTTGTATGTATTCAGTCATGGGAACATCCCAATTTTTAAAAAATAACCGCAGCGACACTAAAAAATCCTATTTAAGTTACACTATAAATCTGATATGGGATGAGTCAGATATAAAAAATCTGTTTATTCATAAATCTGTTTATTCATAAGTGAATAAGTTAAATGTCAATCATAAAACATCTAAAAAAAGCCAGAATTATCATCTTGATTTTTACATCTTTCATAATTGCCAGCATTATTATCATACCTAAAATACCAGAAATACCGCTGACAAATCTGAATAATATTCCTATCGCTCCTGCGCCTTGTCAACTAAATCAAAAATTACAGCTACCAAATAATATTAAACAGAAGACTTTTGATATACCTCAAAAATTTGCATCTAAAATATTACGGCGAGTTAAACCAAGAAACAATGAAAAAGTGATTGCCTTAACTTTTGATGATGGACCTTGGACAAAAAGTACCAGAGAAATATTAGATATTCTTAAATTAAATAATGTTCAAGCTACATTTTTTTGGCTCGGAACTTCCTTACAGAAAAATCCAGAAATAGCACGGGAAGTAGTGCAAGCAGAACACGCTATTGGTAATCATACCTGGAGTCATCCCACGCAACCAATTAATCCCATTACCGCTAAACAAGAAATAGAATGTACTGCCCAATTGATTTACACAACTACAGGAGTGAAAACATTTTTATTTCGTCCTGCTGGTGGTAGGTTAAATAATGGATTAGCTGCTTATGCCAAAACTCAAAAATATGCCATTTTTAAATGGTCAGTAAATTCCAGTGATTATAGTTTATCTGATCCTCAGTTGATTGTTGATAATGTTATCAAAGGTGCAAAACCAGGAGCTATAATTTTATTGCATGATGGTATGGGAGATCACACTCCAACAGTTAAAGCTTTACCAAATATCATCAAAGAATTAAAACAACAGGGCTACAGATTTGTGACATTACCTGAACTATTAGAAATGGCAAAATAGCAAAATCAACCAGGCAGAGTCATTAAAAAATATACTCCGCCTTTAGCCTTTACTCACTGATAACAGAAGCACAAACTTGTGAATCTTGCCACAGTTTATGTAAAAAGAATTCCATGCGATCGCTCATAGTAGTAACAAACACACCCACAGCATCTTCACAACTTTGTGATAACCAAGAACCGCGTAAAGTCACTTCCAAATATTCAGCATCACAACCAGACAAATCTATAATTTCACCATCACCTTTTTGTATTTCCATCTTCAGCTTTTCTACTCCCGATAAATTCACAGGCAGCAAAAAGGAAGCAGTGCTAGATTCTAAGTATAAAGACTGGCCAACACGTAATGACAAAATTACTCTCTTTGTCACCCATTCTTCTAGTGACTGAGACAAACATTCTAAATAAAAACTTCCTTCAGTGTAAGTTAATTTCAGCATTCCTTATGCTCTCCTGTTATTCCAGGTTTGCTTGCAAGTCCACCCAAAATTTTTCTGCAAACGTAAAAGCAGGGTGTACGGGTGCTTTTGGCTTAGTACGTAGCTTTAAACCCACCTCATCAGGGGCTTTATCACCTTTGAGAGAATTACATCTAGAACAGGCTGTGACTACATTATCCCAAGTGTGTAAACCCCCCTTAGAACGGGGAACAACATGATCTAAAGTCAGATTTTTGTTAGTACCGCAGTATTGACAACTATGATGATCTCGCCTCAGCACTTCCCGCCTATTAACAGGGGGAATTTTCCACATTCTTTCTGCCGCTGCAATTTTCAAACGGATGTGTTTGGGTACAGATAGCACTAAGCTGGGTGAGCGCACTAACCATCCTTCTTCTGTATATAAATTTAGCGGTTCTGCCTTGTTAGTCACCAGCAATACAATTGCTCGTTTAATGTTGACCTTACAAAGTGGCAAGTAGTTCTGAGAAAATACCACTACCGATTGCTCTAACACTTGTATTGCATTTGTCACAGCCTGACTCCTTTTTATTCAGTTATCAGTTGAAGAAGGGAATAGGGAATAGGGAATAGGGAATAGGGAATAGGGAATAGGGAATAGGGAATAGATGAACTCTTTACTGTCACCAGTTATCAGTTATCAGTTATCAGTTATCAGTTATCAGTTATCACTGTTCACTGTTCACTGTTTACTGTTCACTGTTCACTGTTTACTGTTCACTGTTTACTGTCACCTGTCACCTGTCACCTGTCACCTTACAGATGAAAAAACCCCCGCCTCTGATTTAGTGGAAGCGGGGGTTAAAATTGACCTGATACTGTTTGTGTCTGATCACGGTACACCATTTCCTTTGTACCTCCCGCTATTTACTTCTAGTTGTGGTTTACTATTCAGCAAATTCAAGCTGTTCACTCTAAAATCATCATTACCCTCTAGACCTTTCCCTAGATGCTGACTATCATCGGCCATAAATAAATACTTCACAGCCGTAGTTGAAAATTCCCAACTGGCCTGATAGTCGTTGAGATCGGAGGGTTTGAAAATGGGGTAAATAGATTTCACAGAAAATTTCACCTATTGAACATTTCTTTAAACATACTACACTTGTATTACTATCCTGTCTATATCTATAAGGAGAAAAAATCATGCATACCATCACACGCACCTCAACCACTGACATGGAAGTTACCAGCATTCGTTTAGAGAGGGAACTTAAAGATAAACTTAAAGAAATCGCTGGCAACCAGGGGTATCAAGCACTCATTAGAGATGTACTTTGGAATTATGTACAACAAAAATCTGGTGAATGGAAACCGCGATTTTCCCGGAATGATATCCGTGCTAGTATTACCGCTACTGCCCAGCAAGATGAGCGTTGTGTTCTCACAGGTAAGCTAATTGCATCTCAACAACCTATGTTATTGGGACTAACGAAGAATGGCGATATAGTACCTTTGTCTGTTGAGAGTTTAGCCGTATAACTCAAGTTGATGGAATTAAACAAAACTAAATAACGAGTTTTGTCTTTTCAGGGGAAAAGGTGAAAAGATCGGCATTTTTCCCTTTTCTCCTAAGTTTGCACTGATCAATATCAGAACTAAAGCACAAGTTATTTTGTCTGTCACCTATTACCTGTCAAAAATTACTTATATTTATTAGTTTCGACTAAATCTCTCTGGTAGAGGATCTCAAAAATTGATTGCTACAAATCTGCTTACATTAAGTTTGATGTCAATTCAGTAATCTAAGTAAACTGTTAATATATATTGTTACTAACTCTTACAGTATTAATGCGGTTAATATTTATGCTATTTTTATGCAAATTATAGAGAAATTACGGTTTATGCAAATTTATAAACAAGATATTCTAGACTGATAGTTACACAATTAGTAAATCAATAATGAAAATGCCAAAACAAAAACCTTGGATACAATGACTATGTTTTGGTTATGTTTCTAGTTACAGCGAACCACTCGTAACTTACCAGAAGAAATTAATCAATGTGTAGATACCATGATCGAAAAGGAGTGCTAACCAAGAATATTCTTAAACATCTTAATATAGTTTTACTATCAGATATAAACAATCTTGATATTCACAAAAGCCAAGATTAGTATAAAATTTTATAGTTAACTTATTTAGGTGGTATTAAAAATAATTTCTGGCGACAATGTTATCTAGTCAGCAGTATCAAGTAATTGGCGGCATCTAAATATATCTCTTGTAAATAAAGTAATTTAGAAACTAACAATAATCATTTAGAGACTAAAAAATAATGAGAAAACGTTTATTATCGCTGGCAAAATATACTCCTGATGTAGAGCAACTACAACCATACCGAGCCAAGCTGATGCAACAACAAGAACAAACAGCGCACGCCTTGGTGCATAAAATTAATCAAATAGTCACTAACACTCAGAATACAGGATTAATATTATCAGGCATTGCTCAGTTACTATGTGAAGAATTTCAGGCAGATTGCTGTTTTCTTATCACTCATAAACATGATGAGGAAAAGGAACTATTAGCAGCCAAATGGAGTGATAAATCTTTTTTAGATGTGGATAAATACCAAGATATATTATTGAATCATAAGTTATTAATCAATTATCCAGTTGCACAATGTACTAACGAACCACTGACAATAGAAGATATAGAAAAAATTGTCGGTAAAAATTTAAAAAATCATCAGTCTTTACCGGGAGAGGTCAAATCTATTCTGGCAATTCCTACTAGAATTAATGGCATGACTAATGGCGTTATTAGTCTGATCAAGTTTCAAAATTACGATTGGAACGAGTCAGAAAAAGAATTACTCAAAGGTGTAGAATCTTCCTGTGCATTAGCTATGGCTCAAGTTACTCAAACTTATACATTAAATCAGCATCAAGATTCCTTACATAAAGCTAGTCAACATCAAAACTTAATCAAACAGTTAACCACAACATTAAACTTTAGTAACTTGGAGTTAAACAACATACTCCAGTTAGTGATCGAGTCAACAGCACAATCATTAGAAGCTGATCGCGGTTTATTAATACTATTAAAATATACAGATCCAATGTTTAGGAATCGGCATAAACAGCAAGTTCCTAAAGCAAAAGCTAATGTAGTAGGAGTGTGGAATCAAGAGCGGGTAATAAATCAAAAAGAATTAGATGTCATAAATAAATCTTTTTTGTTATCGGAATGTGGCCTATGTCAACGGATATTCTTGGAATCGGGGAAACTGATTATGATGGATACATCCACAGAACAGAAAAATAATTGGCAACCTAACCCACTGTTTGCTACCCAAAATTTTCAATCCACACTATTAATGCCATTAGAAAATCAAGGTAATGTTTTAGGATTTATTGTTTTACAACAAGAAAATAATCGTAACTGGCAACCTTCAGAATTAAACTTAGTAGAAATGGTTTGTACCCAGTTAAGTAATGCCATAATTCAATCACAAACACTCAAACAGGTACAGAATTTAGTAGATGAAAGAACTGAGCAACTCAAGCGCAGTTTAGAAGTACAGGCTAAATTGTACGAAAGAACAAAACAGTATGTGGAACAGTTGCAAGAACTTAATGAACTTAAAGATGAGTTTGTCAGTAACCTGAGCGATCGCTTGCGTTATCCCCTAACAAATATGCGGATGTCAATTCGTAACCTCCGACTACCAGGAATTACCCCAGAGCGTCAAGCTCGGTATTTAGATATTCTCGAATCTGAATGTACCAAGGAAATAAACCTAATTAATGACTTACTGACACTGCAAAAACTAGAATCTCACCAAGAAGAACCTCAATTAGAAACAATAGACTTAAACAAGAAAATTAATAACTTAGTAGCAGAAGTAGAACCGATATTGAATGAACAAGGATTATCTATCACCGTAGATATACCAAAAGAGCCATTAAAACTACAAACTGAAATAGAAAGTTTTGACCGTATTATTCAGGAATTATTTAACAACGTCAGTAAATATTCTGAAAAAAATACAACAGTTCATGTACAAGCGACTCACAAAGTTGTAGCAGCAGTAGATCAAGTTATTATTAAGGTAACTAATGTAGGTAATGGTATTTCTTCAGAAGAAGCGGCCTATATTTTTGATAAATTCAGACGTGGTAAAGGACGGTGGACTCCTGGTACTGGACTAGGATTAGCATTAGTTAAATCCTTAGTTCAGCATTTACATGGGGCGATCGCCGTTGAAAGTACCCCAATTGAAAACTCGTCATTAAGTCAAATTTGTTTTACCCTCACACTACCTCAATTTTCCGCAACCACTAACACATAATCTCCAACAGTGACTACAGAACATCAAACCCCCGGAATGGATTCCCTTGCACCCATTGAAAATGGGACAGAAACAGACTTCGATGGTGATATAGTTACCATCCAGGTAGAAAAATTAGCAGAAAGACAAAGACAAATCACTGCACAAGTCAAAATTCCCCACCCCATTGAAAAAGTATGGAAAATTTTGACAGACTATGAAGCACTATCTGAATTTATTCCTAACTTAGCAAAAAGCTGTTTGTTAGAGCATCCCAATGGAGGTATCCGTTTAGAACAGGTAGGATCTCAACAGATACTCAAGTTCAAATTTTGTGCGCGTGTAGTTTTGGATTTAGAAGAAACGTTTCCTCAACTAATTAACTTTCAGATGGTAGAAGGAGACTTCAAAGGATTTTCAGGGAGATGGTGTTTAGAACCTTATGCTCTCAGTGTTGGAGAAGGAACTTTACTATGTTACACAATTCAGGTTTGGCCAAAACTGACAATGCCTGTTTCCATAATTGAAAAACGTCTGAGTCAAGACTTACAAATTAATCTCTTAGCTATTCGTCAGCGAGCTAATGAATTAAGCGATATTTAGCGTTTGTTGAATAAGGCTAAAAATATTACAGGCAAAGGGTTACAGCCATTTTAATCTTTAACAAATTCAGGATTTTTAACGATAAAAATTCAAACTTATCAACAGCCTGAAACTGTCACTTATCCCTTGCCTCTGTTTCAGTATCAAATCTTTGGCATATCTAGGTTTTGGATTTGTTCAGTCAGCCGTACTAAAAATAAATGGAGTAGAAAAAAGTGCCTTTACTCTTCCCTACTCCTATGCTGTTGTTTTTTAAATACCCCCAAGGGAATTCGAATCCCTGTTACCTCCGTGAAAGGGAGGTGTCCTAGGCCTCTAGACGATGGGGGCATCTGTCTGTTCACTGTTTATAATTTACTGGATTTTCCAGATGATGTCAATACCTTTGACAAAAAAAATTTTCTAGACTCTTCAGATATAGTTAGTTAATAAATCAAGGCAATAGTTATAACTAGGAGTTACGCATTGACAAAAAAACTAATTCATGTAGATTAAGCACCATAAGCATTGGTAAGATTGTCCACAATGTAGTCGCGGACAACTAAAAATTAGAAATTATGTTTTCAGAGCGCATTTTTTCTAAACGAACAAATGCTTGAAGTGAACAAAATATGTGTGTTTTGATTGCCTGACTATCTCTAACTAAAAATCGACAAATTCCACATACTTGTTTGATGGCTCTATGAAAACTTTCAATTCCCCAATGAGTATCATGAATTGTCACGAAGGTACTTCTGGTAATTTGATTGAGAGCGTCTTCATCTGGTAGATATAATATATAGTGCCTAGAGTCTTCTTTCTTGAAGTCTTTCCTAAACAATTTAATAAATCCAAATTCTCGCAAATGTGTTCTCAATCCTTCATCGGGAATTGACAAACTGCTTACCTGACAATACTTTCCAGGCTCATTTGAGACAGTTCTATTTTTCTCTATTCCAAATAGAAAACCCAATTTCTGGTTTCTTAAAAATTTTAAGTTTTCTACCCCTGAATACCAACTGTCTCCTGTTATTATTCTTGGTTTTACTCCCCAATCTATCACTTCGGTAAGCATTTCTTGGAAATAATCGTTTTTTGTCTTTCCCTCCTTTTTGTCATATATTCTGTAATTTATTGGCACTGAATTACCATGTATATCACTGTAATACAGTGTGATTAAATTTATTCCTTTAATAACTTTATGATATTTCCCTGACCAAAAATAACCGATTAATTCGGCATTTTTGGGGTCACTATACAATTTTTCTAATACTGTGTCATCTACACTTAATATCCCACCTACTATATTGATGATTTCTTTCACTGTATCGAATAAATCTTTCGGTTCATATCTCTCTCTAAGTAAGAATCTGTTCACACTGTCATGTGAGACGTTTTCTAATATCTCTGATAATCTACAACACCCCCCATGTTTTGGCTCTGATAGCAAAAACAGAGTGTAATGTTCCAGATTGCATTGCGCTGTCGAGGGTTTACTGATTTTTCTGATTGTCCGATACCTGCTGAGTAGATGACACTTTTTATCAATACACTATTTTCCTACTTTGTCAATGCGTAAGTCCTA
>RDXV01000175.1 GCA_004292695.1 Nostocales cyanobacterium
CAGTTGACAGTTGACAGTTGACAGTTGACAGTAAAGAGTTCATCTATTCCCTATTCCCTATTCCCTATTCCCTATTCCCTTCTTCAACTGATAACTGAAAAGGCGAGCTATGTAATTAACTCGCCTTTTTATTTTGGATATGAATGAGTAGAAACTCTGAATATATATTCTATTTTTATTACATATCAAACTTTGCGCCAGGCAGAGTTGATTTGACATACCTCATTTCTCCTGAAGTAGCTCAATAGTGTTAGATCAAATGTTTGGATATGGTTAGTTTCCAGAATATTCACCAGCAATGAATGGTTAAGTTTTTTCATTGCTGAATTATACTGTCTCCAACCAATCATAAATTTGTTCTAACTGCTCTAGGGTAATTAAACCATATTGCCAAAGCAGCATGGTTAAAGAACCTGTGTCTTGTTCACGATGACGCAAAGCTACGTCTAAAGAAGCGGCAGAAATAGCCAAGTCTTCTTGCAAAAAATTAATTAACCTGGAATATCTAGATGGTGTCATTTGTATCTTACCTGTTTGAGTAGAGTGTATTATCATATATCTTTTTTGAATTTCTCAGTGATCTCAAGCCACTATTTAATGTGTCACTGTACTATGATAGGATCAATACTTAATCACAGTTTAGTTGTTATTTATAACAACCAAAGTGAGGTTTTGCCTATCTCATTTACTGTGATATCACACTAAATTCAGTACAACCCAGTCAATATTATTTAGTTGTTGACTCATATTTGAAGCAACACAAATCTATAGATTATACTGCTCCATTGATGACTGTTTATACTTATGCCTAAAGGATGATCTTAATGATGAGATTTTGAAGCTATGAGTTTAGGTAATCAAAACTCTAGTTTGATGTGATGAAAATTACTAATATAGGGGTTGCTGAGAAAGTCTTTTCTTGGAGGTAGGGAATAGGGAATAGGGAATAGGGAATAGTTTCAGCTATTCGTCATTCCGCAATTTTGTGATTTCTTCAACCCAAAATACACGCTTTTGGGAGTATCCCCCGCAAATATCTTGCACCTATGAATTTATCTGGCTTTTGGCTTTATATGCCTGACGGCACGCTACGCGAACAGCAAGCCCTAATTAGAATTTAAGAATTTTATGGAAATGCGATCGCCTACTTGTAAATTTAATTCTTTAGCTCTTTCTGCTCTCAGTTCAATTACTTGATCTATGGGAACATTGGGACCGTAGGTAGGACAAGGTTCTTTTTGACAACCGGGTGCAGAGTTTTCAATGTATTTGATTTCTCCTTCGTGTAAAAATACCATATCTAAGGCGACAGGTACGTTTTTCATCCAAAATCTTACGGGTTGAGCGGAGGGAAATACAAATAACATTCCTCTGTCGTCTGGTAAAGCTGGACGATACATTAAACCCATCATTTGTTGTTGTGGTGTTTCTGCTACTTCTAGATTAATTTTTTCACCTTGGGGAAGAATAGCTTGAGCGGAAATAGGCAAGTTTTGGCCTCTGTGTGTTGATGTAGTAGTGGGATTTACTGATGTATCACTGGCAGTTGATGCTGGAGAACAACATATCAGTAAAAAACTCAATATTAGACATAGTAATGTGGATGTACGCATAAATTGTAATTAGTAATTGGTAATTGGTAAAAACTCTTCTCTGTCACCTGTCACCTCTTCCCTGTTCCCTTCTTCAACTGATAACTGATAACTGACTAAAATGGACGATATTCAATGGAGAAGTAAAGACCGTTTTCCTGTAAGGAATTACCGGTTTTATCAACTTTGACTAAGGGAATACCCCAATCAAATCTAGCATTAAAATTCTGAGCGACTGATAAACTTAAACCTAAACCTAATGAAGATAGGGTTTGTTGATCAATTTTGATATCAGAACTGGAGTCATTCCAAACTGTGCCAATGTCAAAAAACGGACTTAATTCTAATTTTGTTTGCCATTGGGGAACTTTTAAAATGGGAGTGCGAATTTCTGCGGAAGCAAATAACCCATTATCTGCTAATAAGGAATCTTGACGATAACCACGCACACTTTGTTGTCCACCTGCGCTAAATTGTTCTAATGCTAGTAAGGGGCGATCGCTTATTTGAATATCTGATCTTAGTAGTAATGTCAAGTCTGGTGTTAGGAGACGTAAATATTGGGTTTGTCCACGCCAAGAAATAAACTGTCCATCGGGTTCTGTAGCGTTATTTGTGGCGTTAAAGGCGTTGATACCAAGGTTAAATTGCGATCGCATAGCAAATACTTGTTTAGTGTCTCGCTTGGTGTATTCCTGGAAAAAGCGTAGTGCAGAAATTCTCACTTCTCCTTGATCATTTGCACCCACAGAGAGAGGAAAAGGATCATCTAATAGTGATGTTTCTGATTCTTGTCTTGAACCTATTACCCCAATTATAAATTCTTGGGTAGGAGTTTGGTGTAATGGTTGACGATAGGTAATTTGATAGTTACGTGATGCGGATTGAATATCTAAAACGTTAAAAGGTTCTTCAATAATATTTGTTTTTGTCTGACTGTAGTTAAAACCCAAAGTCCCATTTTTAGCATTGATAGGAAATGTGTAACTAAGGTTATCTAAAGAATTACTACCATCGGTGTTAACATAACCCACACGAAAGCGATCACCATATCCCAAAAGGTTATGATGATTAATTTCTAATTGACGACGTACAGTACCCACACTAGGGGATCTTTGATTATCAATACTAATTTGTCCAGAAAACGCATCAGCTTCTTTTACTTGAACTTCTAATATATTCACACCAGGACGAGAACCCGCTGCTAATTCAGCGGATAAATTAGCAATTAAAGGATCAATTTGTAACATTTGCAGTGCTTGAATTAAGCGATTTTGATCTAATGGTTGTTTGGTGGCTAATTCTAATCTACTGCGAATATAACTAGGTTTTAATCTCTGTAAACCGGAAATATTAATTTCTGCAATTTGTCCTTCAACGACTTGAATTTTTACTATCCCATCTTTTAATTCTTGGGGAGGAATAAAAGCACCAGATGTAATATAACCCCGTTGTATATATAGCTGATTTATGATTTCTCTAGCTTGTAATAATTCACCAAAAGAAATGGGTTTATTAATCAAGTTTTGCAATTTTTCCGTAAATTCTGCTTGACTAAAAACTGTGCTACCAATTACTTCAAATCTATTAACTGTAATTTTTCCCGGAATATCTCCTAGTGAGGGTTGGGGAGTTTGAGGTATTGTTTCTGGTGATGGAAGTAATTCTTCTAAAGGTGGTAAAGGTGTTTCTGGTAAAGGTTCACGGTTATTAAAATCTGGGGGTTTTATTTCTGTTTCTCTGATTTGATCAGGTGTTGGTGTAGTATTTTGACTAATTTGACTAATTATTTGAGCATGAATAGGGAACTTTAAACTACTCAATAATAGGTGCATCAGCACAAGTAAAATATAAACAGTTGTTTGTTTAATTTTTTGCTTATTAATAGCAATTAATTTCTGCTTCATTTTTCTTTCTTTGGGTATGTGTTAGATGTCCAAATAACTGTAATTTTGCGAATCACATGGTAAAATTTACTTAGAGTTTTAAACATAGTCCAAAAATAGATACTCATAAAATTACCTATATTTGCACTTTGTTACTGTATTGTAGCAGTAAATGTAACTAGAAAATATTAATTATATGTAATTTATATCACAAAAGTTAAAGTTTATCATGATTGACTTCAAAGTAAAATTGTTGATTCCTGGCTATATTCAGGATAATAATTGTTTAGATAACAGCGTGTTCTAACGTTTTAATGATTCCTTGATCAGCATTTATTTCTACATTTAAACCTACAGGAATGGTAAACTTATCTTTAATATGACCGATCATAGAACCATACCAAGCTGGAATATTCAAAGGTTGAATATGCTGTTGTAATATTTCTGTTAATGTAAAGTTGTTTTGTTCAGAAACTTGACAATTAGTACATTGTCCAAAAATAAAACCGGAAATTTGGTTAAGAATACCCACGTTTTTTAATTGTGTGAGCATTCTATCTATCCGATAAACGTCTTCACCGATATCTTCCAAAAATAAAATATTATTATGAAATGATGGTAAATATGCAGATCCAATCATTGCAGTGATTACTGATAAATTACCACCAATTAATTTACCTTGCGCTGTTCCTGGATTAATTATTTCTATTTTTCCTTCTGGGGTAGAGTTATTTTCCATAGTTAATAATTCCCCATTTAATAATATCCTTTGCCAATAATTAACAGTAAATTCATTCCAGGTGGAAGTAGCAACACCACCATGAAAAGTAATTAAACGACTACGAGCATTAATAGCTAATAACAAAGAAGTGATGTCACTATAACCGATGAGAATTTTAGGGTGAGAACGAATAAGAGGATAATTTAATAAAGGTAAAATCCGATTACAACCCCAACCCCCACGCATAGCAATAATTGCTTTGACATCAGGATCTTGAAACATTAAATGAATATCTTGAGCGCGGTTTCGATCTGTTCCTGCTAAATAACCATAACGTTCTAAAATATGCGTTCCTGTTTTAATTTTAAATCCTAAGTTATTAAAGGTTGTTTTGGCATTTTCTATATCTTTTTTTTCAATAATTCCCGCAGGAGCAATTAAGCCAATGGTATCACCTATTTTTAATTTTGGTGGTTTAATGATTTGTGGGTGATTAAGTTGATTTTTGGCAATAGCTGGGGTAATTTGGGTTAATAAGCTAGATATTCCTAAAGTGGTTAAAAATTGACGGCGGTTAATATTCATAAATTCAACAAATACGATTTAATTCTAAATCAAATATTCTGACTCATGAGGGCAACCACAGGTGGCCAACCACAGGGGGTTGCCCCTACGAAAATAGTAAAACTGTTGCAAGTTTCTCAAATAGCGATAAATTAAATAATGAAAAGTTAAGAAAATTTACCTATGACACGGAAACGTTTTATTATCGAAATGGGCATGGGAGTGGATCAACATGGCCAAGAACCAACGGTAGCAGCTGCAAGGGCGGTGAGAAATGCGATCGCCAACAATGCTTTACTAGGTATCATGGAAGTCGCAGGGTTAAAAGATCCTAATGAAATGATTGTAGAGGTAAAGGTGGCTGTACCATACCCAGAACAGGTGAGAGAAGCGGAAGTATTGTCAGTTTTACCCTTCGGTAAAAAAAGATTAACTGTAGAAACTGGAGGAATGGTAGTAGATGGTTTGGCGATCGCCTCCCTCAATGATAAAAATGATGAAATGTTAATAGCAGTTGCCGCAGTTACCGTATTCGTTGAAACTGATTTGTAACAGAATATCAAAACATAACTTCATCAAAATAGAACATCAAATACAAAACTGTATTAACTTCTTGAAATATGATAAGTTAGTAGGGAAAAGCTGACAAAATTTAACTCAAGAATTGTCATTTAAGGGGATTATCTTTGGTAGTAAATTCAAGAAAACAACCAATTTATTACACTATCATCATGTCTCAAGATCCTCAAAAATCAATCAAACTAGAAGAAATAATTAGCCTCAAACCTCAACACTTCGCAGATTTAATTAGAACAGCACAGTTAATATTTGATCCTTGTTCTGGAACTGTAGGTAGACGTGTAAATATTGATTGGGAAGATTTAGGAGTTCCTCGTAGTATATTAGATAATCTCCGGGAAATCGGTCAAGAATATCAATATGCTTCTCCTCACATTTCTCCTGAAGAAATTTGGAGTAGATTAACCACAGAATCAAGAATTTGGTTTGTGGAAAATAAAGATAATCTATGGCGATTTGAAGAAATTTTTCCAGCTATTGATGAAGATTAAACTGAGTTTGTTAAAAAATAAAATTGTATTCCTATAGGAGTCCAATATATCCAAAAACAAAAAAATACAGTAAAATCAGATAATTTACTTTGTTAAAATTTGCTAAAAAAGGTTTAATTGGTATATTATAATTAAACTAAACAACCAACAACAAACACTACAGTTAATAACAAGGCAGTCTATATTCAAATGTTTGACGGATTTTGGGATAACGTATTTCGCTACCCTCGTTACTTAATTACTATCGTCTTAGGTCTTTTTCTAAATACCTTTGAACCATTAATGCCACTTTTGAAACGCCCTGTCACCCTCATTGCTATTGTGGGTTTATTTGTGGGGGGTATGTTTTTTTTGACCTTTACTCTCCGGGCAATGTTAGGCTTGAGTACAATCTAGTTACAATATAATTACATCTGGATTTAGGCTTAATTAGGGTTTAGCCTTTGGAATTTTGCCTTTAGCGGTATTTTCTACCGTCAGCATCATCCTAAACAACCTATTTTATCGTACAAACTCTGTGAGAAGGCGGAATTTATATGGCTACAAATCGCCGCGTTTCCCGCGTTGCTGAATTAATTAAACGGGAAGTTAGCCAAATGTTACTCAACGGTATTAAAGATGACCGTGTGGGTACAGGAATGGTGAGTGTTACTGATGTAGATGTATCAGGTGACTTACAACACGCAAAAATATTTGTTAGTATCTACGGTACAGAAGAAGCAAAAGCTGAAACAATGGCTGGGTTGAAATCTGCTACTGGTTATGTTCGTAGTGAACTTGGAGCTAGGGTGAGGCTTCGTCGTACTCCTGAAGTGATCTTTGTTGAAGATCGCTCCCTAGAAAGAGGTACTAAAGTCCTCAGTTTATTAAGCCAACTACAAAAAGAGCGTTCATTAGAAAATCAGCAAGAAGATGGGGAAAATTTTCCAGAATAGATAAATTAACTGGTTTAAATTATTAACTTTTTCTTGGGGTTAAGTAGAAACAATGCTTAACCCTTAGCTTTGGCTGAATCTACACTAAAAAAGTAAATATTGGTTAAAAGTACAGATTAAAAAAATATTAACAGACTGTAGCTATAGAAATTATCAGTGTAATTTTACCAATATTAACAATATAATCATCTTTCAATTTTGCCATATTGCCATAATTTATCTTAAATTTTTCGTCTAATTGGTAAATCCTATGTTTACTACTGACAATATAGTATAAAATATAGCAATTATTACCACTCTAGCTTAGTGATTTAAAACACAAAGAGTTTTTAATACCAACGATTAGAAAATATTAGAAAAAATTGTAACTATGGACATATAGATATTAGAGTACAAAACCTGTTAATTAGTTCTAGTGAGTTAACACACATCAGATAGTCTCTGTGATAGTCTCTCGGATTTGTATTTAAAAAAGAGGTTGATCAATATGTTATCTTTCCTTGACAAACTTAATATTTCTTTAGATAATTTACAGGTGTATAGCGTCAAAATGATAATAGTTCCGTATAGCAAACTACAAAACCTAGCCACAGGTCAAATTATTTCCATTTGTTCCTAATTAATTTTAGGAATGCTATCTAAATGTAATTTTGTGAGTAAAAACCATGAGTGTGAATACGGTGCCTTCTATCAATTATTACTCTCTAGACGTAATCCAGGACGAAGCACGTAGACTGGTGCAAAAAGGAATGGTGAGCCGTCAACAGCCGATATATACTTTATGCCAGTATATTCCTGCTAGAGAGTGGGTTTGCGTGGAATGTGAATTAGAAAAATGTGACTTTCTATTGCGTGATCGCATTGGCGATTTAATTGGCCGGGAAGAATGGGATAACGATTAATAAAGGATTAAATTTGGATTAAGTGTTAATTTTTGATGTGTGGATACAAGAAAAATAATGTTTAATAATTTTTCATCCATTCATCCTGAAATTAACTATCAACACAAAAAAATTAAATACGTAATTTATACTACTTTGCCAGCCAGCGATATTAGCTATACCCTAAGCCAAAGGATCGCTATTTTGAACAAGTAGTCATTATTATATTTATGCTTGTCCAGAGTTTATAACTTTAGTTAATAACTTTGGACAAGTATATTTTTTAGCAGTATTCAGAACTAAATCAACTTTAAACCTGTTCTAAATACTGATTAATGTCTTCAATGAGATGTATTAATTCTGTTTCCGTAGTTAAGCGAATACCTACATTACGAATAGTTAATAATACCTTAGCTGCAAAAGGAGTAGGCCAAATATTCGGGTTACAGAAAATCTCTAGGAATACCTCTCCGGTGTGACGATATTCTAAAGATGGTTGAGGGGTTACTTTACCACCACCAGGAGTAGGTTTAGCAGCGACAGCTTTTAAACTTACCATTAATTGATCTATTGCTGCTTTTAATTCCTGTGCAGCTTGGGGTGAAAAAATCAAGGAAACAGAACCTTCAGCTAAATGTATTGTTAAAGGTGGATAGGACATAGACTTTTTTTTAAAACTTCTCCATTATTAAATATCCTGTGTGATGGTGCTTTGAGTCAAAATTAATAAATAATTCTTATTTATCCTCAAAAACCAAGTACCCATGTCTCCAAAATTTTAGATAATTTGGGGATATATCGGAAATTTTAAGTATTTTTGCTTTCCACCCAGTTGATAAATAATAATTTATTCTAGAAATTATTGGTGAAATAACCTGATTTAATTAACAATTAAGCTCAAATTAATTACAAAAAATCTCAATAACTTAACCAAACACTAGCAGCTATTAATAGTGATTTGCTTTACCTTGTAAGATTTTGATACATTTTATTTGTATTTATTTTTCCCTGGGGTTTTATATTAGAAGTTATAGAACATACACAATCAACATACACAATCAACATATACAATCCAAAAAATGTTTTATGACTAATAATTACCGTGCGGAAGTTAAAAGGGTGTTAATAATTACTCTACTACTTAATTTATTTGTCATGGCATTAAAAGCAGTAGTAGGATATTCTACTGGTTCTTTAAGTTTGTTAGCTGATGCTTTGCATAGTGTGACTGATAGTGCTAACAATGTTTTAGGATTAATTACTAATAGATTTTCTTCTCCAGTCCCAGATCGAGAACATCCCTATGGACATGGTAAGTTTGAAGCGGTAGGTGCTTTAGGGATAGCTGCTTTTTTAGGAATTGCTTGTTTTGAAATTCTTCAAGGTGCTGTGGAAAGAATTCTTAAAGGTGGTTCACCTGTAAAAATATCTGGTGCGGAATTGTGGTTATTATTAATAGTTTTAGGTGTAAATATTTTTGTGGCTTTTTATGAACGTAATGTTGGACAAAGGTTAGGTAGTCCGATTTTAATTGCTGATGCTAAACATACTATGAGTGATGTTTGGGTGACTATTTCTGTGTTAGGGGGTTTAATCGGAATTTGGTGGTTAAATGTGCAATGGTTAGATGTGGTTTTAGCTTTTCCTGTAGCTTTATTAGTATTTTTTAGTGGGTGGTCAGTTTTAAAGGAAAATTTACCTTGGTTAGTTGATCAAATGGCGATCGCCCCGGAAACAATTCATAGTATCGCTGTTTCTGTTCCTGGTGTAGTTAATTGTCATGATATTGCTTCTCGTGGTGTTTTAGGTCGTCAAGTTTTTATAGAAATGCACATGATAGTTAATGCACCAGATGTAGAAACTGCACACGAAATTACGGAAAAAGTAGAACAGCAATTACAACAACGTTTTAGTCCGGTGAGGGTGGTTATTCATGTTGAACCACCAGAGTATAAAACGGAAACTATTAGTTTTGAACATTAACATCATAGTTTTTTTCTGGTGCTAAAAGTTTTTCACCTAGATATTCTTTCCATTCTAAAACTCGTCTTAAACCAATTTTTACATATTCTTCTTGCAGTTCAATACTAATTGTTTTCCTACCGAATTTTTTAGCAACAGCAGCAGTGGTAAAACTTCCAGCAAATGGATCAAGAATTAAACTATCTTTATTACTACTTGCTAAAATAATTCTTTCTAGTAATGATTCTGGTTTTTGTGTAGGGTGATTTTCATATTCTGCCATTCTATATCTGACACGAGGAAAATACCAGACATTACCCGGTACTTTTTCAGTGTTATATGGTGTGGGAATAGATTTTCTGTAATCAATTAATTTACGTTGTGAACCAGTTTTAGCCTCAATTTTTATATCTTCTGCATTAAAAATATAGTTATTTTTATCTTTCACACAATGCAAAATTGGCTCATACATTGAACCAAAATATTTTTTAGCTTGTACTCCAGAACTATCATAATGCCATACTATTCTACTCAAAATAGTTAATTTTTGTCTAAGGTAAATATCAAAATATGGCATTGCTTGGGTGCTGGTCATTAAATATATTGTACCGTTAGGTTTGAGAACACGGATACACTCATCTAACCATTGGTAAGACCAGTTTATATATTCTGCTTCAGATTCCCATTTATCATCAAAATCACCGAATTTTTTCCCTATATTATAAGGAGGATCTAAAAAAATTATATCTACTGATTCAGAAGCAATATGATTTTTTAAAACGTTAACTGTATCACCATGAAATATGATATTTCCCGCTTCATCATAAACTTGAGTCATGATTAATAACTAACTTCATTCAACCACAAAACACACATAAAACAAAAAATCAGATGTTGATAAAAACGGGAGCATCCCAATTTTGAAAAAATAACCGCAGCGACACTAAAAAATCTCTTAAAATCTCTTACCTTTGTGTCCTTTGCGCCCTTCGCGGTTCAATCATATAAAGGCTTGGAGCGTTTATTTCGTAAGATAAACATAAATTTACACATTTG
>RDXV01000176.1 GCA_004292695.1 Nostocales cyanobacterium
AGTGGTTGTTTAAATTTTTTACGAATCACCAAACATTTGATTTTCCCAAGCTGCTTCATTATGTTCCCTGTTCATAACTCATTTAGGATTGCTATATAATCATAAAATCAAGTTATTTAATCTCATTAACCAGGAGTGTAAAACCATTGTAGTTGGTACTGAAAACAATTATTTATATGAACCTTCTGCAATTAGTTATCATGAATCATATTTATATATTAGTGATACAAACAATCATGTAATTAAGAAAATGAATGTAAATAACCTCGAATTAACCAACCTAAAATTTAATGGTTTATGCGCTCCAGGAATATGTAATCAAAATTCGTTCAGAGGAATAACATAAATTCAAAATGATAAAAAACATTTTCAAAAATAGAAATATTATGTTATTATCAAGATATGAAAACTATTTTACATATTACCGAACATCAAAAATGGCAGCAAGCAAGGTTATCAAATATATATCATCATGAAAGTTTAAACCATGAAGGTTTTATTCATGCTTCCCAACCTGAACAAGTTGTCAAAACAGCAAACCGTTTTTTTATAAACCAAAAAAATTTAGTGATTTTATTTATAGATGTCGAAAAATTACAAGCAGAAGTTCGCTATGAATGGGGAGAAGTAGATGAATTATTTCCCCACATTTATGGTAGTGTGAACATTGACGCTATATATAAAGTAATAGATTTTTGTCCCAATAAAAATGGTTATTTTGATGTACCTTGGGAAATTTATCAACTGATGTTATAGATCATGAAAACAGAAAATAATCTTAACCATAATGAATTTAATGTTAGAGAATATGTAAAACAAATGTCATCATTACTAGAATTACCTATAAATGATGAATATGAAGAGGAAGTGATAGCGAATTTTGAGCGCATTAGATCAATAGCAGAATTGGTCAATAAATTTTCCATACCAGAAGAAATTGAAATTGCTCCAATTTTTGAACCATGAAAAATGCTCTAGATATATCTGCAAATGTTCGATCAGGTAAAGTTAGTGCAGTTGAAATTACCCAAACAGCATTAAACAAAATTGCCGAGAAAAATCAAGAATTAAACTGTTTTACAGAAATTACCACAGCAACAGCATTAAAAGATGCCCAAAAAATAGATCAAGAAATAGCTGAAAGTAAGAACCCTGGTATTTTAGCTGGTGTACCTTTTGCAGTTAAAAACTTATTTGATATTGCAGGAATAACAACATTAGCAGGGGCAAAAATTAACGCTGAAAATTTACCTGCTACCCAAGATGCAACCGCTATTACTAAACTTAAAAAAGCTGGTGCAGTGTTAGTTGGTGCATTAAATATGGATGAATACGCTTATGGTTTTGTAACAGAAAATGCCCATTATGGTACAACTCGTAACCCCCACGACTTAAATAGAATTGCGGGTGGTTCTTCTGGGGGTTCTGCTGCTGCGGTTGCTGGTGGTTTAGTTCCTTTTAGCTTAGGTTCAGATACAAATGGTTCTATTCGTGTTCCTGCTGCTTTGTGTGGAGTTTTTGGTTTTAAACCAACTTATTGTAGGTTATCCCGTGCAGGTGTGAAATTATTTTCTAGCAGTTTAGATCACATTGGTCATTTTGCTAATTCTGTGAGAGATATTGCCGCAATATTTGATATTTTACAAGGTGCAGATGAGCAAGATCCAGTTTGTACAAAACGTCTACCTGAATTGTGTTTACCACAAATAAATCATGATATTAGTAAACTAAGAATTGCCATAGCCGATGATTATTTTACCCAAAATTTAGAAATAGGAGCTTTAGAGGCTGTTCAAAAAGTAGCTAATGCTTTAAATGTCAGGGAATATGTCACCATTCCAGAGGCAAAAGTTGCCCGTGCTGCTGCTTTTATTATTACAGCTTGTGAAGGTGCAAATTTACATTTAGATAACTTAAAAATTCGTCCTCAAGATTTTGATTTTGCTACCAGAGATAGATTTTTAGCAGGTGCTTTAATTCCTCATAGTTGGTATATTCAAGCCCAGCGTTTTAGAAGATGGTATAGAAATCAAGTTATGGAAATATTTAATCAAGTAGATATAATTATAGCACCAACAACACCAATTACTGCTCCCTTAATTGGACAAGAAACTATGATTTTAGATGGTCAAGAAATTCTTATTCGTCCCCATTTAGGTTTATTCACTCAACCATTATCTTTTATTGGTTTACCTGTTTTATCAGTGCCAATATATCAAGATAATTCTCTACCTGTAGGAGTACAACTGATAGCTAAACCCTATAACGAATTATTAATACTACAAGTTGCAGCAGTATTAGAAAAGAAAGGTATATTTACCTGTAGATATTAATTAAGTAATATCAATAATAAGTCAGTCTTTTAATGATTTTATCTAGGATAAGATTTTTATATTCAGAACTGACAAAATAAAGCTACAATTAAAAAGTCAATATCAACAAAAACCAAACAACTCTTCCCGGATTCGGGAAAGAAAATATATGTTAAATCTAATAATTACTGTTTTTATACTGCTTTTAGGTTCAGCTTTGTGTTCTGCTACGGAAACTGCGCTACTGTCTGTTTCTGTAATTAGAGTGAGACAATTAGCAGAAATTAAAAAACCTGCGGCCATTGCTTTATTAGCGATTCGTGAAAACATGAATCGGCCAATTGCCACAATAGTAATTATGAATAATATTTTTAATATTGTTGGTAGTATTATTACAGGTAATATAGCAACTCAGGTATTAGGTAACAGATGGTTAGGTTTATTCTCAGGACTATTAACATTTCTGATTATCATTTTTGGAGAAATTATTCCCAAGACAATTGGGGAAAGATATTCTGAAACAATTTCTATCCTGACTGCTATACCTGTAACTGCTATTTCTCTGGTATTTACACCTTTGGTTTGGATTCTAGAAAATGTTACTGCACCCTTTACAAAAGGTAGTAAAAGACCCACAACTAATGAAGCAGAAATTAAACTTTTAGCAAATATTGGTCAGCAAGAAGGAATAATTCAAAGTGATGAAGCGGAAATGATTCAGAGAGTATTTAGATTAAATGATGTGACTGCATCAGACTTAATGACTCCTCAGATCATGCTCACATATATTCGTGGTAATTTAACTTTAGCTGAAGCTAAAACTGATATTATTGCTTCTCAACATACTAGAATTATCGTCATTGATGAATCAATTGATCAGGTGATGGGATTTGCTTTAAAACAAAGTTTATTAACAGCAATGGTAGAGGGGAGTGGTGATCAAAAAATTGCTAATTTAACTAGAAAAGTCCGCTTTGTTCCTGAAATTATCAGAGCTGATAAACTACTAAAAAACTTTATAGAATCCCATGAACATTTAGCGGTAGTAGTAGATGAATATGGATGTGTGGCTGGTGTAATTACCTTAGAAGATGTGTTAGAAGTGATTACAGGTGAAATTGTAGATGAAACCGATAAAACTGTAGATTTACAAGAAATTGCTCGTAAGAAAAGAGAAAAAATGTTGCAGTCTATTAATACTCTCCATTCTCAACCTAAAGCAGATGATTCTGATATAAAAATAGGAAACACAAACTAATAAATATAGCTCAAAGGTTATAATTAAACTATCTGAAAAGCAGGAGGATAAACAACTTTTCCTTTATATTTATCCTCATAACCAGAAAGAGTTTTCACCATAAATACATCTTCAGGAACATTAAAAGGACTTTCAATCTGATAATTTATTGATGGTTGAAAACCGAAAGGTTTATATAGTTTTGGATAACCTAAAACTACAACTAACGCTTCTCCTCTTTTGTCTGCTAATTCCAACCCAGTTTTTAATAGAGCTTTGCCAATACCTTGTCTCTGCATATTAGGATGAATGGCCATAGGTGCTAAACTCAAAACTGGTAATTGCTCTTCTGCCACTAAATCAACATAGCTAAACATAATATATCCAACTATGTTATTATTTATTTCCACAACTAAAGATAATTGTGATATGTAAGCGTTGGATGTACGAATCATTTCCACAAGATGTGCTTCTTTCTTGCCACCAAAAGCTAGTGTATTTACTTTTGCTATGGCATGATAGTCACGTATATTTTCTGGGCGGATATTCATAGTTAGAATGTAATCATGAAAGCGTATAAACTGAAACTGTCTTGAAGATGACAATTGCAACACTGACATATCAGTTCGTAAATACAGTTTCTTGTTAACTCCTGCTCAAACAGGAAAAATACACAAAATGCTACTTTTTACGGTAATTTTCAAAATTGTGTAAGTTTTAACAGCCGCAAATTAAATTTAAGTAAAGAAACATTTAAGTAAGTTTAAACATTACTTTCACGAATAATACCAAGGTTAATGTAGCAGTTGTATCTTAGCTATTATCTTAGCATACTGTTAAAATTACGGCTTACCTTGTTATATATGTATATAAAATTTTACGTATTCACACATTGAATCAATCTAACAAAAACTGTTTATTTATCAATAAGCAAATTTTCATTGTCTGAATTGATTAAAATTGCAGCTTCTTTTAACAACTGCTGTTGTTCTTGATGAATTAATTCTAGGCGATGATTTATCGCTAATAATCTTTCTTGCTTATCCTGAAAAGACATATTATTTACCGATAAAGTTGTCAAATCTTGATATTTGGTGAATTTTAATAAACCATCTAATTTGAATTTAGGTACTGGTATTAATTGAATTAATTTTTTCCAGACTATTAAAAATAGGGCTTGTAATAATTTTAAAGGAACTTTAAAAATTGACCAACTGGCAGTTTCAATTAAGCGTACAATTCCTTTAATAATACTCCAAATAAAAGCAATTATTAACAATAAGATAATTGCACTCATCACTGGATGATTAATTACCCAAGTGCAAGTTTTTAAAGTCTTTAAAACTATTGGATATCGGATGACAAAATCACTAAAATAATCACTAAAATAGTTATTAATAGTTGTTTCCATGACTGCTGATGTACTGTTTGTAATTGCTGTTAGTGAACTTTGGGCTTGATCAAAAGTATTGTTGACTGTATTAATTGTTTTATCCGTTGTTTTTTCTAATTGATTTTGTAAAGAATTACCAAGTTTTTGTGCTGGCTGCATCCACAAATTAATATTATCTCGCATATCTAGCATATCTAGCATATATTTATCCTATTTCAGTGATTAAATAACTCAAGATAAAGTAAGCTGATGTATGGTAGGGATTTAAAACATTTAGGTGTACAGAGTTTTTTTCAAAATTCAAATACTATTCCTACAAATATTCTACATCGTCCTAGTTAAAAATGAATTTGCAAATATACTTTTATTGTTGCAATAATTTATGGGTTTTTGGTTGATTTTTGCCAACACATTTGGAACTTTATCTGCTGGTATAGCTGGAGAAAATAAAAAACCTTGTCCATATTGACAACCTAGATATTGTAAAAGCTGCATTTGTTCTGTTGTTTCTATCCCTTCAGCAACTACATCTAGATGTAGTGTTTTTGCTAAAGTCATAATTGCTTGCATAATACCAAAATCTTTTTTTTGTTCTATCATAGAAACAAAAGCACGATCAACTTTGATAAGATCAACAGGCAAATTTTTTAAGTAAGATAATGAAGAATAACCAGTACCAAAATCATCAATAGATATCTGAATATCTGCTGACCGGAATTTTTGTAAACACTGAACTACATTGTGGATATTATCCATCAGATGACTTTCTGTAACTTCTAATTTTAAAGTCACACCTTTTAAATCGAGAGATTGATATTTATTAATAATTTGAGGAACTATATTTGATTCTTCCAACTGTACAGAAGAAAGATTTACGGCTAAACTCAGAGGCAAATACTCATCTAGCTCTTCTTGCCATTTTATCATCTGCTGAAAAGCAGTTTCTAAAATTAATTCACCCAAGGGTATAATTAATCCCGTTTTCTCTGCTAAGGGAATAAATTTATCTGGTGATATGAAACCTTTTTGGGGTTGATACCAACGAATTAGTGCTTCAAAACCTACAACTCGTAAAGACTCTAATTCAACAATTGGTTGATAAAATAATTTTAATTCCTGATTTTTAATTGCTTGCCTGAGTTCAGTTTCTAAATGTAAATGATCTGTAGCTTGACTTTGCATTTGTTGATGGTAACAAACGGCTAAATTTTTTAATCCTTGTACTTTGGCATTATGATTAGCAATTTCTGCCGCCCTTAAAAATTCTTCTGCATCTTGAAAATTGAAACTATAATCTACTAACCCAATAGTAACTGATGCGTACATCATTAACCCTTCTAAATCAAATGGTGGATCAATGATAGAGTTTATTTCTGCGGCTATTGTTTGAATATCATTATGATTATCAGTGTGAGTAATAATCACAGCAAATTCATCTTTACCAATTCTCGCTAAAAAATCACTAGGATGTAAGTTAAATTGCAATCTTTTAGCTACATTAAATATTAGACTTTCACTTTTTATATGTCCAAATCCATATTTAATTTGCCTATACTGTTCAACTTCTATAAATACGACTGTAAATTTATGGCTATGATTAATATATGTTTGTAAATTCTGTAAAAAAGCATAGCGATTAGGTAATTTCGTGAGTTCATCATAGTATGCTAAAAACTCAACTTTCTCTATAGCAGATTTCCGTTCATATCTAATTTTTGCTTCCCGTAATTCCCTTTCTATCACAGGAGCTAATCTAGTTAAATTATTTTTGAGTAAATAGTCATGAGCGCCATTTCTCATTAATTCAACTGCTGTTTCTTCACCAATAGAACCGGAAACAACAATAAACGGAATATCTAAATTAAAACTTTTAACTATATCCAAAGCACTAAAAGCACTAAAACTAGGCATGGAATAATCTGTGATAATTACATCCCATGCTTGAGATGATATCACTGCTTTCATTGCTTGGGCATTATCCACCTGTTGGTAAGATATCTGATAACCTACTGTTTCCAACTCTAAGACTATTAATTCTGCATCATCTGGGTTATCTTCGACAATGAGAATTCTAATTTCTTGGTTCATAAAATCAGTAATTAATTGTCAGTGATCATTGAACAATAGGAGGTGGACTATTAATCTGTAACCAATATAGTCCCATTTGTTGAATAACATTCAAAAAACGTTCAAAGTCAACAGGCTTTTGAATATAACTATTGCAACCTAAACCATAGCTTTGTAATCGGTCATTTTCTTCATTAGAAGTAGTCAAAATCACGATAGGTAATAATCTAGTTCGCTCATTAGCTCTAATTTGTCTTAATACCTCTAAACCATTAATTCGTGGCAGTTGTAAATCTAATAAAATTAAGTCCGGTAAAGACTGTGATTTATTTTGAGGAAACAAATAATCAATTGCCTCTACCCCATCCCTAGCAATGACAATATTATCTTCTAATCCTGTTTGCTCAAATGCTAATAAGGTTAATTCTACGTCATCAGGATTATCTTCAACAATTAATAAAGTGTATGTTTGTGGCATAGATTACAATTCAATTGCGTAAAGTGAAATAGAAACTTGCACCTCCAGCAACAACTCCTGTCGCCCAAACATCTCCTCCATGACGATTAATAATTCTTTTGACAGTTGCTAGGCCAATTCCAGTACCAGGAAATTCTTCCCCTGAGTGGAGTCGTTGAAAGGCTTGGAAAAGTTTATGTACATAAGATTGGTCAAACCCATCCCCATTATCACTGATGACATAAGTTTTGTAATCACGGTTTTCACTGACAGTATTTATTACATTTAACTCAATTTTTGCTGGTGTTTTTTTAGATGTAAACTTCCAAGCATTATTAAGTAGGTTTTCTAGGGCAATTCTTAGTAACCGGGGATCACCTTGAACCAGGAGGTTGGGAGTGATCAGCCATTCTACTTGGCGTTGTGGTTCATTTTCACTGAGTTCTTGGGCAATTTCTTGGGCGATCGCACTGAGGTTAACCCTTGTAAACTCCATCTCCGCACGAGTCACCCGTGACAGTTGCAGAATATCATCAATTAATTCTCCCATCCGCTGACTGCAAGCCCTTACCCTGGTTAAATAGTGTTTACCACGATCATCTAACTTATCCGCGTAGCGTTCTAATAAAGTCTTACTAAAACCATCTATTCCCCGTAAAGGAGCGCGTAAATCATGGGATACAGAATAGGAAAATGCTTCCAGTTCTTTATTAGCAGCAGCTAACTGGGCTGTACGTTGCTTAACTCGTTCCTCTAAAGTTTCATTAAGTTCTTTAATTTCCAATACATCTTGTTTTCTCTCTGTAATATCTGTACAAGCTCCTACCCATTCCCGAATTGATCCATCATGATTAATAATTGGCACTCCTCGCACCCAAAAATATCTATATTCCCCATTGCGGTTACAAATTCGACATTCATTTTCATATAAACTCCTGTTTTCCAGTGCTTGTAACCAAATTCTTTTAGTAAATTCTCGATCATCAGGATGTAAGGCATTTTGCCATTTCCATCCTTGATGTTCAGAAAATGATTGTCCAGTAAATGCTTTCCAACTGTCTTGGGGAGTGATAAATTGTCCTGTAGCATCAGTTGTCCAAATTACTTGGGCGGTAGCTTTAATTAAAGAACTATATCTTTCTTCACTTTCTTTCAAAGCTATTTCCACCTGTTTTCTTTCTGTAATATCTGTTCCTACTCCCACATGACGGGATATTTTTCCAAATTGATCATAAATAGGAAAAACACGAGCAGATATCCAATGAATTTTTCCGTCAGTGCTAATAATTCGGTATTCTGTTTTTAATGGTTCTCCTTGAATAAGACGTTGACAAACAGCTTTAATATGTTCTTGATCATCTTCATGAACGGAATTCAACCAAGACTGAGGATCTTCATAAACACTTTCACGACTTACACCCCAAATTTTTTCATAAGCAGGGCTAATATATAAAATTTCACTTAAATCAGCGGAATTAACATGAAATACTTGATCAATATTTTCTGCCAATTCCCGAAATTTATTTTCACTAGCTTTTAATGCAGATTGTGTCTCTTTAAAAGAGGTAATTTCTGTGATAAAACCTTGAATTTTTTGCTGCCCATTTATGAATATTTCTATACCTTTTTCCCAAAGCCATTTTTCTTGACCTGATGCTGTTAAAATCCGATATTCTATTTCATAAGTTGTATGATTATTTAGAGCAGTTTCTATAGCAGTAAAAATTTTTGGTACATCCTCTGGAAAAATAAACTTCCTAAAATCAAAATCACTATATTTTTCACATACTCCTTGTTCACAGTCACCAATAATAGCTAAATAGCCATCACTGAGTTTTTCGATAGGCCAATCATAATTAGCACTGCGGGAAAACACAATTCCAGGTAAGGTATTGATGATAGTTGATAATTGGTTACGACTATCTTCTAATGCTTGATTAATTTTTTCTAATTCCTGTTTACGCTTGTTAACTCTATCTTCTAAAGTCTCATTATTTTCGGCTAATTCTTGTTGCAGATTTTTGTTTTCTTGATCTATTTGATTAATAAACTTTGCACTATACCAAACCATTCCCCCTAAGACTAAAACGTCCATGATAGCCAAAAATAAAAAACATATTTCTATATTTAAAAGATTAGTTTTATAGGTAAACAAAAAAAATCCTGAATTAAAAATAGGAAAGATCACAATTACTGGAATTAATCTCCTCGCAATAGTTCCTCCTAGACGATAACTCATTATTTCTTGCATCCAACCATGTTGAGAACCAGTAAGTAAAATTCCCACACTTAACAACAAAAATGATATACTGGTATGTAATGCCATTGCAGATAGTGGTGCTACATAATAAAAACTACTAATATTAAAAACATAACCTACAAACCCTATCAAGGCAATAATAAAACTAGCACTAGCTAATAATTGTGCAAGATCAAATTTTCGGTAATTAGTCAAAACCAAGGATGAACCCAACCAAAAAAAACAAATTGCTGTATTTGGTGCCATTCTTCCTGGGTGAGAAGTATTCACAGCAGTTTCTGTTTCTTTAACAAAGATTTGATCAATACCTAAATCAATTTTAAAGCTATATTGAATCAGCGTAGTTAAACCCAAGAGAATAACAAGTATTGCCAAAAGCGTAGAAATTGTTTTTGATTTTGAATCAGATTGATAACGATTTGAATTATATAAAAACAGTGATGTACCAGCTAATAAAAAACCTAAAGCTGTGTTAAATTTCATGGTTACAAATTCCGGTACAATACTTTTCATTAACGAAATATCCAAAAACCATCCCAATATAACAATACAACCTATGAGTATTGTAGCTACAGCTAATTTTTGAGTTATCTGATTTGCCATTTTATTTAATTTATTTAATTTATTTAATTGTGAAAAATGAAATGAAACTTTGATTTGTTGAATATTAGACGATTACATTATCAAGCAGGAATGAAAAAAATCAATAAAAACAACTGACTTAAAAATAACTTATCAAATCACGCTCTATCCAATTATACTTTTAAATCTACTGGAGATGTATTTATTTCTATCCAGAGATAGATTTTTTGCTAATATTCATATTTTACTAAGTAGGTAGGCGTTGAAAATTGTCGTCATGGCAAGGCAAAAGGCAAAAGGCAAAAGGCAAGAGGGAAGAGACTTTCAGCGATTTTACATTTTGTTAC
>RDXV01000177.1 GCA_004292695.1 Nostocales cyanobacterium
TTGACAGTTGACAGGGAGGATGAATAACCCAATGCCCAATGCCCAATGCCCAATGCCCAATGCCCAATGCCCAATGCCCAATGCCCAATGCCCAATGCCCAATGCCTAATGACTAATGACTAAAATTCCCTTGATTTTATTAGCAGTGATAGTAATAGGATTAATAATCTTATTAACTCAAAACTTGTCTCCAAGCCTCCCGTTAGTATTTCTGGGAATGCGAACACAACCACTATCACTAGCGTTATGGATTTTATTTAGTATTACAGCAGGTGGGTTAACTTCTGTTTTAGTTTCCACCTTATTTAAACTTACTAATATTTTTGCTATTTCTACACCACCATCATCTACTACCACTTCTTCTACAACCTCAAAACCACCCCGTGTAAAAAATACTTCTCAAGCAGAAAATATCTCCCCTGGCCGTAGTTCACAAACATTTGTTAGTGAAGATAATGATGTAGAAGATGAAGATTTTGATGATTGGAATTTAGATAATAGTAATGATGATTGGGATTTTGCACAACCAAGACAAACTAGAAAATCACAAACTTCTTCAAAACAGCAAACTCCAAAAAATTTGTCTGATTCTGACTCAGTTTACTCCTATAGTTCCCAAACACCGAAAAATACTGCTGTAGGTAAAACTGAATCAGTTTATGATGCTGATTATCGGGTAATTATTCCTCCCTATCAACCATCTGACACCAATCAAAATCAAGATAATGATGATGATTGGGGTTTTTTTGAGGATGATGAGGATGAGGATGATAAGCAGGATCGTTAATTTTTCAGCAATTATCAGTATTTCCTATGTATTAATTTATTCTGATCCTAATGTCCATGATTCCCGTGATTCCTGTTTAACTTTACCAGTCATTGCTGCTTCTTGTAAGGACATAAAAGCATTAAAATCTTCAAAGTCGTATCTATTAGCTAACAGTTCTCTGAGTTGATTTTCAGCTTGGATGGTTAAATAACCTGTTTTTAAAGCTGTTTCTACAACATCTCTAATTCTCATCTTTGGTGACACCGTGATCATATCTGATAAATTTTTTCCAAAAATCTAGTTTTGAGTTGTTTACGTTGGAAAAAGTCACATTTGCTGCTTATTGTTTGCTTTTATGACATATTTTGGTCTTAATCACTCAAAGGCTTATCATTCTTATACATTCTTGGACTAAGTATCAGTATTATATAATACTAATTATGTATAAAGATGCGCTAAATCTAGAAGGAAACTAACTACAGAGACACAGAGGACAAATATAGAAAACTAAAAATTCGGCGCAGCTTCACCAAGAAATGGTATGGGAAGAATTTATAATTTACCTTTAGTGATTTCTAGTTGTTTACCAAATTTCCTTTTTTAAAGTTTTCAAGAAGTTATGTGAAATTTATGTTAACTATTAGCATACCTAAGTATTTATGGAAAAATCACCTAACGTCTGTTATTAAATTGTTATCAAATTCGTTATATCTTTACTGTTACTTTGCTCGGACTTTACGGAAAAAACGTTAGTATATCACTAATAAAACTGTAAGGATATCACTAACAACAATGTCAGCAGGAATTTCTCAACCCCCAGATGAAGAATTTATGGAAGCTGATAAAAATTGGGAATTAGACAAATTGTACTTAGATTTAGCTTCTGCAAAACACAAAGCTTTAACACCAGTGGAGAAAAAACTACTCAGAGGTTTACTTTGTGGTTGTAGTCCTGCGGAAATAGCTAAAAGGGTGTACCATAGTCGTAATAGTAATACCGTTAGGGTTTATCTTTCTAATGGCATCTACAAATATATTGAGGATACACTGAGTCAGCAATTAGGATATTCTGTAAAACTCAAAAATTGGAGTCATGTGACTCATTTATTAGAAAATGCGGGATATAAAAAAAATTTTTGGTCAGAACAACAAGTAAATTCACTGATAAAACATTCTTCTCAGCAAAAGAAACTTGTATTTAGAGATGAGTGCAAGACTGTTATAGACTGGGGGGAAGCTGTAGATGTCAGTAATTTTTATGGACGAAAAACAGAGTTAAATACTATTTCTGAATGGATTTTACAACAAGATTGTCGGTTGGTGGCAATTTTGGCTATGGGTGGAATCGGTAAAACGGCTTTTTCTGTGAAGTTAGCGCAAGAAATTCAAGATCAGTTTGAGTATGTAATTTGGCGATCGCTACATCTGACTCCATCTATAGATATATTATTAACTGATCTGATGCAGATATTATCACCAAATATAGAAATAGATGAAACAATTACATTAAATCAGAGAATTTCTCAATTAATTGATAGGTTGCGTCAAGTTCGCTGTCTGTTAATTTTAGATGATTTCAACTCAATTTTAGAAAACCATAATTCTGCTATCAAAACCAATTATTCTCAATTTAATCAAAGGTCAGAAATTAAATATTTTTCTGGTTATACAGGTTACAGTGAATTAATCCAAAGAATTGGTAATTGTCAACATCAAAGTTGTTTGTTAATTACCAGCAGAGAAAAGCCACCAGAACTTACAGAAATTGAAGGTGAAAAACTTCCTGTTAGATCATTCAATTTAACTGGTTTAGATATAAATGACTGTTTATCAATCTTAGAAGATAAAGGATTAAATACATCAGATTATACAGATATCAACATATTAATTGATATCTATGGAGGTAATCCACAATGTTTAAAATTAGTAGCTACCACAATTAAAAATTTATTTGCTGGTAATATTTACCAGTTTTTAGAACATAGAAATATAATTTTTGGTAGTATTCGTAGACTTCTATATCAACAGTTCCATCGTTTATCTAAACTAGAAAAATATATCTTATACTGGTTAGTTATGAATCCAGCTATTACAGATGTATTTACTGTGAGTAGCCATATTTTACCAGTATCTTTCCCAAAAATCGGATCAAGATTAATTTTGGAAATTTTAGAGGTACTCCAGCAGAAATCATATATACAAATAAAATCAGCTAAAATATTAATTACCGAAGTTTGGAAGCATTATATTATGGAATACCTACAGGAAAAAGAATTATATTCTGTTACCCAAACTCATTATAATTTATCAATCACCGATCCACATTTTAAATCACAGCTAATAAAAGACTTGCATGAAATCATAATTCAAGAACTAGATATTTCTCAAATAAGTAGTTCAACAAATTCAGAATTTAGAGTAAAGTTAGCTGTGGATGAATAAAAAATTGAGGAGCAATGAGTAACTTATTACAAGGGGTTAACCTGTATTTAATTGGCATGATGGGCGCGGGTAAAAGCACAATTGGGCGTTTACTTGCCAAAGAACTTGGTTATGGGTTTGTAGATACTGATGATGTTATAGTTAAAGCTGCTGGTAAATCTATTAACCAAATATTTGCGGAAGAAGGGGAAACAGAATTTAGACAGTTAGAAAGTAGTATACTATCTCAACTTTGCGCTTATACAAAATTAACTATTGCTACTGGTGGTGGTATCGTTCTCAAACAAGAAAACTGGAGTTATTTACATCACGGTTTAATAGTTTGGTTAGATGTACCAGTGAGAATTTTATTACAACGACTGGCTGAAGATCAAACTAGACCATTATTACAAGATCCTGATCCTGAAGCAAAATTGCGATCGCTCTTGGAACAACGTCAACCTTTATATTCCCAAGCTGATCTACATATCCCAATTACGGAAATAGAAACACCTGAAGAAATTAAAACACGGATAGTATCAGCAATTCCCACAGTTTTAAAAACGCAGGATACTGGATCACATAACTTGTAGGGGTAGCGCCCCCGTGCCTACCCCAATTTTTGGGAAAACGTCGGTTTTTATGGCAACCACAGGGGGTTAGGGCAACCACAGGGGGTTAGGGCAACCACAGGGGGTTTGCCCCTACGGGATGTATTGGTTTAGGTTTTCAGAATGAATGTTTAATTAATTTTGCCACTGGCAATTTTGTGATAGTAAAATTCTATGAACAAAAAATTCTAACACAAGACAATGATTAACGATACCGAATATATCAGACAAGCAGAAGCCAATCGCGTAGAAATACTGAGTGAAGCATTACCATACATTCAAAAATTTGCAGGTCGTACCGTTGTAGTTAAATATGGAGGTGCGGCCATGAAAGATAGCAACCTCAAAGATAAAGTCATTCGAGACATAGTATTCCTATCCTGTGTAGGTTTAAGACCGATTTTAGTACATGGTGGTGGACCAGAAATTAACAGTTGGTTAGGTAAACTAGGTATTGAAGCTCAGTTTAAAAATGGTTTACGTGTCACTGACGCACCGACAATGGACGTAGTAGAAATGGTATTAGTCGGCCGAGTTAACAAAGAAATTGTCGCACTTATTAACCAAGCTGGGGGAATGGCCGTAGGACTGTGTGGTAAAGATGGACACTTAATTACTGCTCGTCCTCAAGGTGATGAAGGTATTGGTTTTGTGGGAGAAGTCAGTAGTGTTAACATCAAAATCCTAGAAACTTTAGCTAGTAATGGGTATATTCCCGTAGTTTCCAGCGTTGCGGCCGACGAAGAAGGACAGGCTTATAATATTAATGCTGATACCATAGCGGGAGAAATTGCCGCAGCTTTAGGAGCGGAAAAGCTAATTTTACTCACAGATACCAGAGGTATATTAACTGACTATAAAGATCCATCTACCCTAATTCCCAAAGTAGATATTCCCGAAGCACGTCAATTAATTAATGATGGTATAGTTAGTGGTGGTATGATTCCTAAAGTTACCTGTTGCGTGCGATCGCTCGCCCAAGGAGTTAAAGCCGCACACATCATTGATGGCCGCATTCCCCACGCCCTACTATTAGAAATCTTTACAGATGTAGGGATTGGTACAATGATTTTAGGATCTCAGTTTAAATGATAATTTGGTAATTGGGGACTGGGGACTGGTGACTGGAACAGATATTTTTCTTCTTTCTCCTGACTCCTAGAACTCCTGACTCCTAGAACTCCTGACTCCTTGATCTCCTTATAACTGATGACAGAAAGTTTAGAAATTGCTAAAAATCGTTACATAGCTGGTAAAGCGGCTTTTGAAAATGGTAAATATCGAGAATCTGTAGATAACTTAGAAAAAGCCAGTGCTTTACTAGCAAAAAATACCCGCTTTGCTGGAGAAGTAGATATTTGGTTAGTAAATGCTTATGAAGCCGCTGGCCGTTCTGAAGAGGCGATCGCCCTATGTCAACAACTCGTCCGTCATCCCCATTATGAAACCAGAAGTCAAGCCAAAAGATTAGTTTATATTTTAAAAGCGCCCAAACTCAAAAGACCAAAAGAATGGATGACAGAAATACCTGACTTTGGGGCAATGTCTGACAACAAAGCCAAAACAATTATCACGGCCAAACCGAAAAAATCAACATCAAAACCAAAACCTAAAGAACCAGAATATATTGATCTTAGTCAAGTAAACACCAAAGATAATAGTTTTATTGGGGTGGCATTAATATTTATCGCTGGAACAATTGCTTATTTATTATGGTTAAGTCTTTAAATAATCAAACAATAACAGCTAAAAAATATCAATATCTAGAAATGACATGGAGATAAAAAACTATGCAGAATTTATTACCTCAAAAAAACATATTTAATAATTATCTACAAAAGCCAATATTGTTAATAATAATTATTATTGCCACATTCACATTATCAGGTTGTGTGAAATATGACTTAGGTATTAACTTTAATCATACAAACAACGGTGAATTAGTCCAACATATTCAAATATCAGAAAACTTGACAAGTTTTAGTGGAAATTATGTTTCTGAATGGTTAAAAAGTCTAGAACGCAGAGCCAAGAAACTACAAGGATCAACAGAGAGAATTTCCTCCACAGACATCATAGTTAAAATTCCCTTTACCAACAGCAGAGAATTACAAACAAAATTTAATAGTTTTTTTAACAAATATAACCAAGATAAAAAAACAGAAAACCTGGAAAAAGACACAGAGTTAAAACAAATTTCTGCCAACCTCATCGCCACAGATAACAACTTTATATTTTTATCAAGACACCATTTAACCTATGATATAGATTTGCGTTCCTTAGCTGCACTCACCAGCAAAGAGAATAACTTAAATACTGATCAATCAATTCTTAATTTAGACTTTAGTTTACAGACACCTTGGGGAATTAGAAACATTCAAAAAACAGAAAATTCTATTCAACCAGAAAAAAACGGTAAACAACAAATCTGGAAACTCAAACCAGGGCAATTAAATCACATAGAAGTAGTATTTTGGCTACCTAATTTATTAGGAATTGGTACATTAATAATTGTGTTAATTGTTTTCCTGGGTGTTTATCTTAAAGGATATTTAGGTAAAGCAAAAATTCCAAATATCCAAGCAACAACAGCCAATAATTGATAGTTAATGATTTAAGAAGAGAAGTAAAAATTTTACATTTTATATAATTTAGCAGATATTTTCTTTACAATATACTTTGACAATATCACAGCTTGATGGAAAATCAAGTCAAAAACGAATCATGACTATTGATCACAGTGTAGGAAGATTAAAAGGTGTTGGGGGAATAGACTTATACTATCAAAACTGGAATCCTGGGGGAAAAGTTAAAGGAATATTAATTTTGATACATGGACTGGGTGGACACAGTGGACTTTACGGAAATATCATTAAACACTTAATACCAGAGAAATATAGTATTTATGCCTTAGATTTACGTGGTCATGGTCAATCGCCAGGCAAAAGAGGTTACATTAATAACTGGGCTGAGTACCGTGATGATGTCCGTGCTTTTGTGAAAATGGTAAAAAAACAACACCCAGAAAGTCCCATTTTTTTATATGGTCATAGTATGGGGGGAATGATAGTTTTAGAATATATTCTGCGTTATCCAGAAGATAAATCTGCACTACAAGGAGTAATTGCTGTTGCACCTAGTGTTGGAGAAGTAAAAGTATCTATTTTGCGGGTGTGGTTAGGAAAAATGCTTTCCCAAATTTGGCCGAGTTTTTCCTTAAATACGGGTTTAGACATCACAGCAGGTTCAAGAGATCCGCAAGTTATCGCTTCATACACGCAAGATCCTTTACGTCATACCCGTGCTACAGCTAGGTTTTCTACTGAGTTTTTTAAAACCTTAGCTTGGATTAATATTCATGCCCATGAATGGCAAGCACCACTATTAATTTTACATGGTAGTGATGACAGAATTGTATTGTCAGAAGGTAGCGAAATATTTTATAAGCGTGTAAATTATCCAGATAAGTTACGTATTGAATATCCAGGTGCTTATCATGATTTACACTGTGATATTAATTACGTAGAGGTTTTAACTGATTTAAGTAATTGGATGAATCAGCATTTATTCGGAGAATGGGAAAAATTTGAAATCGCTGTAACGAATGATTGAGAAATATATTCTATTACAAGTCAGTGTTTTTCTGTAGATAATTGTTGAAAATCACATAATTATCTAATTGCAAATCTATCTTCTGCTTTAAAAACAGGGAGATAATTGTGAAGTCGAGATAAAGTTAACTGAGTTCAAAGACTATTTTTTATTTAGGCTGTAACCTTTGTCTAGTCATGTTTAAAAAATATCATCTTACTTGTATGAAGAAAAAATTAGTCAAAAATGGTAGTTTTCTACTCCAAGCAAGGTAAGTTTATTAAAGATTTAGTGAAAACACCATATCAGATATTGCACTCCATATAATCTTGGGTATGATATTAGACAGTAAAACTTACATCTCTCAAAGTTTTACTGTCAAGAGAATCAGTAATAACTCTGATAGCTTATATCTAAAGATTGTTTGACTTTCACCTAATCACAAATTTTCTGGAGTACCCATGTTGAAAAAAGCCTTATTTGTTGCTTCTGCTGCGATCGCTCTATCTGCTGCTTCTTCCGTACCTGTTTTTGCTGTAGATGCCAATTTTACAGATAGCAATGGTAATACCTGTTCTCCTAACGACTTAATAACTGTAGAATTACCCGGTGGAGATAGTGAGTTTCAATGTCCTTCTGTGACAAGAGTGCCTGAACCCAGTTCAATTGTGGGCAGCCTTGCTGTTGGTGGAACTCTCTTAGGCATTAAGTTACTTGACGCTAAAAAGAAGAGAAATGCTAGAAAACTTGCATAGATTGCATAGTATTAACTTAATGTGAATTGATGCAATTTTTAGATACTAACAAAGTATTTAATATATATTCGGTGAGTAACGCTCACCTTTTCAGCATCAATTATCAAACCAACAAAGCCTAATAGTTCTTGCAGATATCTTTAAACATCTAATAATCAACAAGAACAACTTTTAGTCTTTTATAGACCTCTTGCAAAATTTTTGCCATCCTATGACAGAGGGTTTGAGATGTTAGAAATTTTTTGGTTTCTTGGAAACAGCTACCTTTGAATCACTCACATCAATTAAGTAAAACATAACCACATAAGTCTAGGGTTGAAAGAGAAAAAAGTGATATCCTAGTTTATTTTCACACACAATTAATTCTGCAAGAGGTCGAATCTTTACAACTAAAGCAATAGCTAAAGTAATCAAGTTTATCTAAGATTAGGTCGGATTAATTAAACTTAGCACTACAAAAAAAATCCGCCGAGCTAAATATAATCAGGCAATTAAAAGATTAATCTTTGTATCATCAATTATATTGTCAGAGTAATGATTGTATTGATGATTGATTGCCATGATCAAGGTGTAATCCATTGATATTAGAGAAGACTTGAATTAAAAGCTAAAACTTTGTTAATTCTGAAATAACACTCAGGGAGTAATTGAATTATGTCTGATCCTAATTATCCTATTCTACCAACATTAAGCAACGTACTTCCAAATACGATTACCTTCAATTATATTCAATTTAGAACCCCCACCGCAACCTTCCCACTTTTTGACGAGAACAGCTATTTTGACGTTGAGATTGTTGGAGATAGCAACCTATCTGGCAAATTTAATGGCTATTGTATTGACACAGATCGTCCTATTACATCTCCAGGAACTCTAACAGCGTTAGTTTATTCCTCCTATGAACCATTGCCGTCATCTCTAGTGGGTACTGGCAATATTGAAAAACCCCAAAATCTTGATCTCCTGAACTGGATATACAACCAGCACTTTGTAGGTCAAACATTGACAGATAGTAGTGGTAGTAGTTTGGGTACTGTTACTTACGGTGATATACAGAGAGCAATTTGGACACTGATTGACGACACAGTAATTAATGATGTTAACTTAGGTAGTTTTAATTCAAACCGAGTTAATAGAATTGTAGCACTAGCCCAGCAACTAGGAGAAGGATTTGTTCCTACTTTTGACTACACTACCATTTTTGGAGTCCAAGTCAGAGGGCAAGTAGGTGTGATTCTTGTTCCTGATCAAAATCCCAACGACAGTAATCCTTACGATACCCAATTTGTAATGATTGGAGTTCCGTTGGCAAAAATCGGAGATTTTGTCTACGAAGATAAAAATGCTAACGGTATTCAAAACGCTGGTGACAATGGTATTAGTGGAGTCACAGTAAATCTTTTAGATACAAACGGAAACGTCATTGCTAGTACCACCACTGGTAGCAATGGCGAATATTCTTTTACCGTAATTCCAGGGGACTACAAAGTCCAGTTTGTGCAACCAAATGGTTATGAAGTTACCCCCAGACAAGTAGGTAGCAACAGTAGCATTGATAGTGACGGTTTAATCTCTGACATCATTAGCCTGAAACCAGGAGAGAACAAGATTACCGTAGATTCAGGGTTTTATAAACTAGCATCCCTGGGAGATTACGTATTTGCCGACAACAACGCCAACGGCACACAAGACGCAGGTGACACAGCAGTAGCAGGAGTAACAGTAGAACTACTGCAAAACGGTACAGTCATCGCCACAACCACCACAGCAGCAGACGGCTCATACCTATTTAGTGGTTTAACTCCAGGAGACTACCAAGTTAAATTCACATCTCCAGCAGGCTACATCTTCACAACTGCAAACGCAGGTGGAAATGATGGAACAGACAGTGATGCAAATGCGACAGGGTTAACCCAAACAGTCACATTACAGAGTGGAGAAAACAACCTTACCTTAGATGCAGGGTTAGTAGAACTAGCATCATTAGGTGATTTTGTATGGCATGACCTGAATGCAGATGGTATCCAAGATGCTAACGAACCAGGAATAGCAGGTGCAACAGTTAAATTAATAAATCCAGTCACAGGAACAGTATTAGCCACAACGACCACAGACGCAGATGGTAAGTACAGCTTTGAAGGACTAACACCAGGGGACTACAAAGTTCAATTTGTTACTCCCAGTGGATTTACTCAAAGCAGTTCAGCTAACGTAGGTGGAAATGATGCTATTGACTCTGATGGAACAGAAGTCACAACCAACCTGTCAGCAGGAGAAAACGACACCACTTTAGATTCAGGGTTTTATAAACTAGCATCCATTGGTGACAGAGTATTTGAAGACAGCAACGCTAACGGTATTCAAGATGCAGGTGAAACTGGAATTGTTGATGTCACCGTTGAGTTGTATACCTGCGTCAATAACCAACCAGGAACATTCTTGGGAACAACTACCACTGATGCTAATGGTAACTACAGCTTTGATGGTTTAACA
>RDXV01000178.1 GCA_004292695.1 Nostocales cyanobacterium
GTAACCTTGGGAATTGTTAGTACCTTAAAACGTTCCAGCGCCCAAGTAGGAATTAGTGATAAAAGATTAGATTTTATCCAAACCGACGCAGCAATTAACCCCGGTAATTCCGGTGGTCCATTATTAAATGCTGAAGGTGAAGTGATAGGAATTAATACCGCCATTCGTGCAGATGCAATGGGAATCGGTTTTGCAATTCCTATTAATAAAGCAAAAGATATTGCTGCTCAATTACAACGAAATGGTAAAGTTTCTCATCCCTATTTAGGGGTACAAATGGTGACTTTAACACCAGAATTAGCAAAACAAAATAACACCGATCCTAACTCTACTTTTGAGCTTCCAGAAGTTAACGGTGCGTTGGTAATGCGAGTAGTTTTAAATTCTCCTGCTGCTAGTGCTGGTATCCGTCGTGGTGATGTCATCATTGCCATTGATAATCAACAAATTGCCACCGCTGGACAATTACAAAGAGTTGTAGAAGATAGTCGTTTAGGTCAAGTTTTACAAGTGAAAGTACAAAGAGGAAATCAAACTCAATTACTGTCTGTGAGAACTGCGGAATTAAGGGATATTTCTTAACTTCATCTTTTAACAACTTTGCCAAAATTCTCTAAACTCTGGAAATGATCGTAGTGGGTTAGACTATTACTAAGAGGATTTTTTAAAAGTTTTGGATGGTGTTGTTAAACATTCGATGATCCCCCCAACCCCCCTTTATAAAGAGGGGCTAAGTTCTTTCAAAGTCCCCCTTTTTAAGGGGGATATAGGGGGATCTGAAATGGTGAGATACACCATGAAAGACTTTTCAAACATCCTCTAAACCACTTTATAATTTTCAGGTAATCTATCCATAGTGAAAACTGACAGTATATTTTACCGACTTTTTCAAGAGTTTCCGAGTATATTTTTTGAATTAATTGGCAACCAACCGCAAACCGCAGCGGCCTATAAATTCTCATCTGTGGAAATTAAGCAAACCGCTTTTCGGATAGATGGGGTTTTTTTACCAATAAAAAATCAAGATGCACAAAACCCAATTTATTTTTTGGAAGTGCAGTTTCAAGACGATGAAAAAATCTATTATCGTTTATTCTCGGAAGTTTTTTTATATCTACGACAATATCAACCTCAAAATCCCTGGAAGGGGGTTGTTATTTATCCCAGTCGCAGTTTAGATACAGCAGATACTCAACATTACAGTGAATTTTTCACCAGTCAGCGTGTCAGCAGAATTTATCTAGATGAACTGGGTGAAAGTGCATCTTTACCTATTGGTATTGCTACGATAAAATTAATTATCGAAGATGAAAACAAAGCAATTACCACAGGTAAAGAGTTAATCAACAGAACTAAGCAAGAAATCAATAATGACAAACAACAACAGTTGTTAGAATTATTAGAAACTATCTTGGTTTACAAGTTTCCGAGAATGAGTAGAAAGGAGATTGAAGCTATGTTTAGTCTAAGTGATTTAAAACAAACAAAGGTTTATCAAGAAGGACGTGAAGAGGGAAGAGAAGAAGGACGTGAAGAAGGGAGAGAAGAAGGCAGTTTGGAAGCGAAATTAGAAGCTATTCCTAGATTATTAGCTTTAAATTTAACGGTGGAACAAATCGCCCAGGCTTTGAATTTAACAGTTGAAACTGTGCAAAAAATTGCTGGAGGGAATAGGGAATAGGGAATAGGGAATAGGGAATAGGGAATAGGGAATAGGGGCAACCACGGGGGGATTGCCCCTACATTAATTCAAATCTGCAATTAATTTAATTACTCTTTCTTTTACCTCATCTCGAACACGGCGAAAAGTATCAATATTTTCACCTTCAGGATCATCTAATTGCCAATCTGCAAATACTTCTCTTGATAACCATTCCTGGGGTAAATTTACCCCACAACCACATAAAGAAATTACTGCATCAAAATCTTCTGGTTGGAAATTATCTAATGCTTTAGAAGTTTGATTACTAATATCAATGCCTATTTCTGACATTACTTGTACAGTAATCGGATCTACTTCACTTGATGCTAAACCCGAACTATAAACTTCTATTTTTCCTGCTCCTAAAGTTTTAGCAAAACCTTCTGCCATTTGGGAACGACGGGAATTTTTTTTACACACAAACATTACCTTTTTCATAACTTTAAACTTCCTCTCTGCGACTCTGCGTCTCTGCGTGAAAAAAACATTTATAAACTATAACCGCAAACTGCGCTCCTAAAATTGGCGCGATCCAATAAACCCAGTGATGTTGCCAAATACCTCCTACTAAAGCCGGTGCAAAGGAACGCGCAGGATTCATACTAGCACCTGTAATTGGTCCCATGAATGCCGCTTCTAAAGCTACAGTTAAACCAATTGCTAAACCTGCAAAACTACTATTTGCTTTTTTGTCAACCGCTGCACATAATATCACAAACATTAATATAAATGTGAGGACAAATTCTAAAATTAAAGATTGCAACCAGTTATCATTTAATGGTAATGTTGCCCCCATATTAGCAACTTTTCCTAAACTTAATAATAGTAATAAAGATCCTACTGTTGCTCCTAATAATTGTGATAAAATATAAGGTAAAATTTGCTTTTTAGGGAAAAAACCACCGCGCCATAATGCTAATGTTACGGCTGGGTTTAAATGTGCGCCGCTAATATGTCCTAAACTATAAATTAAGGCTGCAACTACAGCACCAAATACAAAACTAATTCCTAAATGGGTGATAGCTCCTTGACTGATTTTGTTTACCATTACTGCACCAGTACCAGCAAAGATTAAGATAAATGTACCTATGGCTTCTGCTAGGGCTTTTTGCCAGTAATTTATAGATAATTTAGGCAATTTTGACCTTTCTATTGTTGTGGCCACTTTTGCACCTTGTTGATTTTTTTCAAATTGATGTTTTCATTGTATCAAAAAAAATTGATATGTCAATTATGTTTTGATTAACAACTGGAAATGAGAGTGATTTAGTCACAGCAGGAACGAGAGGGAGAAAGTACGGAATTACAGCGAATATCAGCTAAATAATGTTCTAAAATTTCAAATTGATATAAGTTCAGACTATAATAAATCCAGCGTCCTTCTTGACGGGAATTAACAAGATTTGCTTCTTTGAGGTTTTTCAGGTGAAAGGATAGTTTTGATTGACTTATTTCTAAAGTATCGCATAGGTTACAGACACAGAGTTCACGGTGACGCAGTAATTCTATGACTTTAATTCTAATGGGTTCAGAAAGGGCGTGAAAGCCGGCAATAATTAGGTGTGGGGGTGTGGTTGTGGGGGTAATCATTATCATACAGCAGAGTTGCTCAGACTGTATTATAGCTTTTTGTTAGTGTCAGGATATCTGGGAGTTGAGGATTTACAAGATGGGGAACGCGGATGAACGCGGATAAACGCAGATAATTAAGTCTATATCAGGATTTACAGGATTTTTTGATTTATGGGTTTGGGGGTAAATATGCAGTTTTCAGGATTTTGATTAGAGATGTTTTTACAGTAAATATATCCATTTTTAGGTGTTTCTATATCTATAAATTTGCTATATCCACTATTTTCATATAGGGAAGTCGCTTCTTTAAATAAGTTAATGGTTTTGATCCAAATACTTGAAAATCCTCTATTTGCAATTTCTAGTTCTAATCTATGTAATAAGAATTTTCCTAAACCTTTACCTCTTGCTTGGGGTAGTAGGTATATTTTTTTAATTTCTGCTCCTTTTTCTGCTGCTTTGTATGGATAAAATGCGGCAGTACCTAAAATTTTATTTTCTTTTTCTACTACCCAAAATAATCCTCCTGTTTCTAGATAATATTTTTCTATTGCTGTGTAAGTTTGCATATCTTGATCATATTCTTGGGGAATAATTACACCATATTCTAATCTAATAGCTTGAATTATATTTAGGATTATTTGGTAATCACTTGGTTGTAGGTTACGAATGGTAAAATCTTGGTATTTATACATAAGATTAGTAATTATAGTAATATAAATTTATTTTTGCAATTTTGTTTAATTTGAATGTTCAAGAAAAGCGACCGCAAATTGAAAATGGCTAGAGCAGCGATCGCCAAATATTAAAAAATCCAAAAAAATGAAGTCCGTTAATTAAGCATCTACCAGAACTTTCTTACTCTTCATTTTATTTCTAGTAGAAAATACACCCATTGCAGCTAAAGCAATCATTCCTATGAAAGTAGAAGGTTCAGGAGTAGGTTGAGGTGGTTCAGTCACGTTTGTTATCATTGCTATACCATCATTAAAACACTCTTGAATTAACCAAGCTACAACATCTCCTGAAGGTATTAAAGAACGATCAAGACTAAATCCAAAAGTTTGAGAACCAACAGCACCAAAACGTCCAAAATCTAAACCACTGAAATCACCAGCAAGAACATCACCAATTCGTTGTCCAGATGAAATTACACTATGAGTTGCATTTCCAAAAGGTGATTGATGTTGAGCTAAATCTCCTAAAGTTGGATTTCCACCTCTACTAATTACATGATTAATATAATTACTATTACTAGACCAACCATCGTTAGCAGCAGCTACACTTGCTGTTCCAGAAACTCTCCATACACCTAAACTAGCAGCAGAATCATTAGCATTAGTAAAATTAACTCCTAATAATCCAGAAGCAGTTTGAATAAAAAAGTCACCCCAACCAATATGACTATATCCATAACGAACAGGAACTACAGCACCATCTTGAGGTAAATTGGCGTTAATTGCAAAGGTGATTCTATTATTTTCTATATCATCTTTCATGCCCATAGCATGAATTTCAAATGTTCCACCACCTACTCTGGTAGCACTACCGGGAGAAGTCCGATATGTAGAATCATTAAAAGAGTCAATTGAGTAATTCCAACCATTGTGTAAAACTGATGCTTGCGCTTCTTTGGTAACTCCTATAATTGTGAGTAAAGAAAGAGTTACTGTTGCAAGTTTGACTAGATTTTTCATTTGTAATTACCTCGACTTTGGGAATAATGCAAAAATGAAATATAAGATACTTAGTAAGAATTCAGGAGTCAGAAGTCAGAAGATTTGATAAATCAATAGATAGTCAATCTTTGATTTTTGATTTAACCCTGAAAAAGCTGATTACTGTTAGCTGAATACTTACGATACTCAGTTGTCTTTTCCAGAGCATAAAATCTAACATTCACCCAAGTCACTATTTAATTGTGCGTTGTTTGTTCGTTGAATTGTATACTGGTTGACGAATCGGGTATTATTCACTCAGTGCAATTTAGTGTGTGATATGGCGAGAAATAAACAAAAACTGTATCGGTTAACCACAGTAGGACATGAGTTAGTTAGAGAAGCATTAAAAAACTTTGAATCAATTAGTAGTTTTGCATCTGAAAAAAATCAACATCGTCAAACCTTTACTAAGTTTCATGATGGTGATGGTGTGATTAGAGCTACTGCTGAAACTTACTGTGATGTGTTAGATATTCCTAATTGGCGGGAAAATTGGGATAATATCTTTGAACTTGTACCAGAAAAAATTACAAATTGGCCTGTTTATGATCATGGTTGGGTAGGCCGAAAAAATCTGGTGAGTTGTTTAACAAAAAAAGTACAAGGAAATTGTCGGTTATTATTATTATTGGGAATTACAGGAATTGGTAAAACTGCTTTATCTGAATGTATTGCTAATGATATTCAATGTAGATTTAATAAGATTTTAAGAGTAAATTTTGATAGTGATGATAGTCCTAAAAATTTTGTCAATGTTGCGGTAAGATGGTTAGAAGAATTAGGACTTTTAACTACAGATAATCAAACAGAAAATATCCTTAAACAACTTATTAATTATTTCCGGGAAGAAAGGATTTTAATTTTAATTGATTCTTTAGAAGCATTATTAACAGCAAGTGAAGATGGTTGGGGAGATTTTGCAGATGAATGGTGGGCTAGGTTTTTTGAGAGTTTCTTAACTATAGAATCTTCTGCAAGTAGATTAATTGTTACTTCCCAAGATTTACCCAGTAAAATTGAAACCTTAGCTTCTCGTTATCCTAATTCCTATCATCGGCAAATTTTAGATGGTTTATTAGCGGATGAACAAATTGATTTATTTTACAAAGCTGGTTTAGATGTTAGTTTAAATTCAGAAGATAGACAAATTTTAATCAGAATCGGTAAGATATATAAAGGACATCCTTTAACTTTACGTGTTGTTAGTGGTGAAATTGTCGAGTCTTTTGGTAGTAATACTTGTGCTTTTTGGCAAAATGTTGGTGATGAACTTGAGTTAGTAGAACAACATTTATTAGCAGCAGAATCAGGAATAAAATCAGAAGGTGTAGATGATGATTGGAAGTTACATAAATTGACGCGAAAAGTTCGCTCGGAGGTTTATAAACACAGAGTAAATGCTGTTTTCCAGAGATTGAAAAATCAAAATTACGATGCTTATTTACTGATGTGTGTAGCAGCTACATATCGTTGTCCTGTCCAAGATAATGCTTGGTTATTACAACTAAATCGCTATATTAAACGATTGAAAAATCAGGTTTATAGTAAAGAACAACAACAAGAAGTGTTAGATGATTTATTTGCGAGGTTTTTAGTAGAAACTTCTATTAATCATGAAAATCACCGTGTTTTAGGATTGCATAATTTAATTCGTAGTGTAGCTTTAGAACATCGTCAAACATTATTTCCATAGTTTATTTTCATCATCGAATTATGATTATATCTGTTCTGAGTAAAAGTCAAGAATTATATCAATCTTTAGCAATTGATTGGGAGACTGTTTGTTTAAATCAACTTGATAAATATACTGCTATTGAATATTTCCTCACTTTGGAAGATGAACCACCGGAAAATGCGAACAATTTACAAAAAATAAATCGCTATTTACAGGTTTTTTATCATTTATGCGAAGTTGCAGAATGGGAAAAAGCTGGACAGATTTTATTATTTTCTCCTGTATCTATACCATTACATGAACAGTTACGAATTTGGGGATATTATCGAGAACAAATTGAATTATATCAACAACTTTTAGGTAAGGTCAATTCTGAACAAGATATTATTTGTTTATATGGATTAGGTAGAGCTTTTTATAATCTGAGTGATTATGATCAGTCTCTGATTTACTATCAAGAATTACTTAAACTTGCTCAATTAATAAATAATCGCCAAGCAGAAGCACTTGCTTTAGATGGTTTGGGAAATATACAATATATGAGACAAAATATTAATGGTGCTATCGCCTATTTTCAACAACAACTAGATATAGCTAATGAAATTTATGATGATGAACAAAAAGGTTATGCTTTAGAAAATTTAGGATATGTCTTTTATTTTTCTGGACTAAACCAAGGTAAATATAATGATCAACAAACAGGATTACATTATTTAGAAGCTGCTTTAGCAATAGCTGTTAAACTGAATAACCAAGAACTGGAAAGTTTGTCTATTGATCACATAACTCAAATATATTTTGATCGTGGTCAGTACAATAAATCATTAACATATCTTTTCCGTCAACTTGCTATTTGTCAAGAGAATAATGATAAACTTCGTCAGGCTAGAATATTAGGAAACATCGGCAGATCCTATCTTATGCTGAAACAATCTGATCAAGCTCTGAAATATTCTCAAACAGCTTTGATAGCTACACGAGAGATTGGGAATAAATGGGAAGAAGCTAAGTTATTAAATAATTTAGGTGTAATTCATTGTTATAAATTAAAACTTTATCAAGAAGCTATATTTTATTTTGGACAAGCATTAAAAATATTGCAAAGACTCAATCTTCAAGTACATCAATCTATGTGTGCTGCTAATATATCTGTATGTTATTCATATTTAAAAAATCAGAAAAAATCAGTTTTTTATATCAATATGGCTAAGTCATCAATGGCAGAATTAGAGTCAGTAGAATACAAAGGAATATTAATCATGTCTATAGCTAATTCCTATTGGCTACGTGATAAAATTTGGTATAAAGCCTGGGCAATATTGTTAGTAATAAAAGCATTAATGATAATTCCACCTTGGCGCAGTGCAAATGGACGTTTAGCGATGGAATCTGCAATTAAACAAATATTTGGTAGGTGATTTTGTGAAAATATTAAATCTCAGATCCCCGACTTCTAACCAAAATTTGTTATGTATGAATATGATTTAATAAGAAGTCGGGGATCTTAAACATAACCTACCAAATTAGATCCCCGACTTCTAACTATGACTTTTCATGTATGAATATAATTTAAAAAAGAAGTCGGGGATCTTCATAATCCTACTCTTATGTTAAAATTAATTCAATGTATATTCTGGAGTTATTATGGAAAGCACTCAAGCAGTGATAAACCCCACTACTCCCACAAATCAAGATATTCATACACCTAAATTTACATTACCCGATCATACACAACTACCTGATTCAGATGGTACTTTCGTGTTAGCGAAGCGTACCGTAGGTCAAAACTTCCAGGAACATCCCCAAAGCATTGTTTTAACCAGTTCCATTGAACCAATTTTACAAAAAATACATCCTGATGGTAACTATTGTATTGGTCAGGATAGCGGTATTTATTGGCGGTTAACAGACCCACCAGAAAAAGGTGCAGAAGCGCCAGATTGGTTTTATGTTCCTAATGTTCCTCCAAAACTAAATGGAGACTATCGTCGTTCTTATGTGTTATGGAAGGAATTTGTAGCGCCATTAATTGCTATTGAGTTTGTGTCAGGAAATGGGGAAGAGGAAAGAGATAAAACTCCTCCCAGTGCAACGGAAAAAGCTGGGAAATTTTGGGTTTATGAACAAGCAATTCGTATTCCTTTTTATGCAATTTTTGAAGCGAGAAAAGCGTTACTAGAAGTTTATCGTTTAGTAGATGGTAGTTATCAAAAAATCCAACCTAATGAAAGAGGACATTTTCCAATTTCTCCTATGGGTGTGGAATTAGGTTTAATAGAAGATGACGGTGTACCTTGGGTGCGTTGGTGGGATGATGGGGGAAATTTGTTGTTAACTGGTGATGAAAGAGCTATTGTTGAAAAACAAGCCCGTTTAGAAGCTGAAGAAATCGCCCAACAAGCAAAATTAGCACAACAACAAGCGGAGGAAATTGCCCAACAAGAACGACAACAAAAGGAGAAGTTAGCAGCGTATTTAAGGTCTTTGGGTGTTAATCCTGATGATATTTAAAAATCTCAGATCCCCGACTTCTTTTTTAAATTATGTTTATAACATAAAAAATTATAGTGAGAAGTCGGGGATCTAAAAAACAAACAATTTAATTACACAGAAACTACAGCTTCTTGTTGATAACAAATTCCTGCTTGTTTAAACCTTTGTAAAGCTTCACCCAAGCGATCGCAATCTGCAATTAAACTAATTCTCACATATCCTTCACCACCAGCACCAAAAGCATTTCCAGGTGTCACAACTACCCCGGTTTTTTGCAGTACATCTAAAGCAAAATCTGTAGAACCCATTCCCACCGGACATTTTACCCACAGATACATAGTTGCTTTGGTTTTAGGAACATTCCAACCCAATTTTCCTAAACCATCTATCAAGAAATCTCGACGGGTGCGGTAACGATTTTGCACTTCTTGTAAATAGGTATCTGGTAATTCTAAAGCGGTTTCTGCTGCTGTTTGTAAGGCGGAAAAAATGCCATAATCTAAGTTGGTTTTTAAGGTTCTTAAACCTTGAATTACATGACGATTTCCGACTACAAAACCAACCCGCCAACCTGCCATGTTATAGGTTTTTGATAAGGTGTGAAACTCAACACCAATATCTTTTGCACCGGGAATTTCTAATAAACTTGTAGGTTGATAACCGTCAAAAGCTAGTTCTGCATAACATAAATCATGCACTAAGAGAATTTCATACTTCCTAGCAAAAGCGACAATTTCCTCAAAAAATTCACGGGGGGCGGTTGCACCTGTGGGATTACTGGGATAATTGAAATAAAGAATTTTCGCTTTTCTTGCTACTTCTTCGGGAATAGAACTTAAATCAATTAACCAGTTATTTTCTTCCTTTAAAGTAATACTATGAATTACTCCGCCGGCAATAATTGGACCACGAAAATGAACGGGGTAAGATGGCGATGGTACTAATACTATATCACCAGGATTAATATAGGCGATCGCCAAATGTCCTAAACCTTCCTTAGAACCCAATAAAGGTAAAGCTTCACTATCAGGATCAAGATTTACACCATAACGGCGATTGTACCATTTAGTAATTGCCTTACGAAAATTTGCAGTACCTTCAAAGGGTGGATAACCATGATTAGCAGGATTTTGTAATGCTTTCATCGCTGCTTCTATCACCGGTTGAGGTGTTGCACCATCGGGATTTCCCATCCCCAAATCAATCAAATCTAAACCTTGTTCTCTTGCTTTTGCTTTTAGTTCATCCAATCTAGCAAAAACATAAGGCGGTAATTTCTGTATTCTTTCTGCGGGAGTAATCCAACTTAAACTCATTTTTTAAACCTCAAAGTAGGGAATAGGGAATAGGGAATAGGGAATAGGGAATAGGGAATAGATGATAATTTTACCAATGCCCCATGCCCCATGCCCCATGCCCCATGCCCAATTAAGCATTTTTAACTTTTAATTGATTTGGTG
>RDXV01000302.1 GCA_004292695.1 Nostocales cyanobacterium
CAACATGAGTGCCATTATAAAAAATTGAATTATATTGCGTATTTTTGTATTCGAATATAAAAACTACCCAATACAATGCTTCAATTATCGCTAATCTGCCAAGTATTATTACCTATTATCAACGCTTCACATATAAACATTTTTGCTGATTTATGCAAAAGTTTTTTGTGTAATCCTTATAAAATAACGACACGTTCTTTGAGTCGGCGTTCTAATTACAGCCTTCGTCATATTTTTCGTTTTTTAAGTTTGCCTAATATTCGTTGGATAGCTATGCGTTTATCGTTGTTTAAACACTTTATTTACCAAGAAAATCAACATTATGTGGCTATTATAGATGAAGTAGTGGAGGCTAAAAGTGGTCATTGTAGTTACGGTTTAAGTCATTTTTATAGTTCTATTGCTCAAAAAACGATAAATTCAGTTTGTTTTTTCAATCTTTGTTTTGTCAATGTTGCTACAAAAATAGCCTATAGCATTGGTACTGAACAAGTAATATTCACAGAAAAAGACAAAGAAAGGATTGCTGTCCAAAAACAAGCCTTGAAAGAGGGCAAGGAAAGAGCAAAAAAAGGGGAAAAATTGGCAAAAGGACGCAAAAAAGGTACTAAAAATAAAACAGAAAAAAAGAGCAATGATACCACTTCTTTTAGAACATTTAAAACTTTGTGGGATAATGTGATTACTGAAACAAAAAATTATTTACCCAAGATGAAAATAACCCATTTATTGGCTGATTCTAAATATGCTACACAGTATTATATAGATACAATTGCCTCAGTGGGCTGTTTTTTGATTTCTAAACTCAATAGAAATGCTTGTTTGTACGAAGTTTATATGCACGAAGAAGGTGAAAAAAAAGGTAAAGGTCGCCCTAAAAAATATGGTAAAAAAATAGATTTTAAAAATTTAGACAAAAAATATTTCAAAGAAACCATTGTCAAAGACGGACAAAAACAAGACATCTATCAAATGCAAACCTACAGCCAATCTATCAAAAATACGATATTAAATGTGGTCATTATCATCAAAAAAAATGATAAAAGTAATGATAGTTTCTCTATTTTATTTAGCAATGACACAAGCCTTACCCACACCCAAATTATGGACTATTACCAAATGCGTTTTCAGATAGAATTTGAGTTTCGTGATGCCAAACAAATGCTTGGATTATCTGATTTTAAGAATTACAAAAAAGTCAATCTTACAAATTTTGTCAATCTTATATTTACAATGTGCCTCATTTCAAAAATATTGCTCGAAGATTATCGTGTTTATTACAACAAACCTAAAATGAGCCTTGCCGACCTCAAAAACATCTTTCATGCACGTTTTAGGGGAGAAACCATTATTAAATTCTTAGGCATTTCAGACAATAACAATTTTTATTTACAAAAAATAAAGGACTTTATACCAAATGACCTCATTAATAATGATTAAAATGGCACTCATATTGTTTTTAGGACTCAAAATTAAATAAACTTATATTTTATGTTTATCTATTTTATAACCCTCACTGATTAAAAATATGTGTTTTCCAATTCATATTCATCTTTTTGCATAAGAAATAGGCGTAAATACCTATTCTATACATACCAAAAAATATGTATAGCGGTGGCATTTATGCCATCTTGTCTTAAAATTGTGATAGGTTATTTAATTTTTATTCCCAAATTCAAAATATTAGTGCAATCTTCTGTCAATTATCAATTATTCAAAAATGATGTTTTTGTAGGAAATTA
>RDXV01000034.1 GCA_004292695.1 Nostocales cyanobacterium
GTTACAACGTCACCGTATTACCCCTAGATCAAAATTCTAGCGCCGATGATATCAAATCTGTAGATGTCATAGTCGGTGGAGGCGCACAGGATCGGCAACAAGAAATAGTCATGCGTGACTTACAAGGTGCAAAAGCCGACGCAATGCGGGATAAAATTGAAAATGGTACACCGGGAGTTTTTACCTGTGGTTCTCCCCAACTGCTAGGAAACTACTACGAACCAGGTTTTGGACAAAGAATAGAAGGGTTAGGAATTTTAGACTTAGTATCAATTCATCCTGGAGAAAACACTCAACGCTGTATAGGTAACTTAGTCATAGAAGTTACAGCTTCCCGGTTAGCGGAGGAATTAACAGCCATGATCGGTACAAAACCTTACCTAGTCGGCTTTGAAAATCACGGAGGGCGCACCAAATTAGGCACAGTAGAAGCCTTGGGAAAAGTTGTCTATGGCTTAGGTAACAACGGTGAAGACGGTACAGAAGGAGCATTTTACCGCAACGCGATCGCCACCTATTCACACGGTCCGTTATTACCAAAAAATCCTTTTGTCGCTGACTGGTTAATTCAAACAGCTTTAAGATTGAAATACCAACAAGAAATCACCCTCACCCCCTTAAACGATACCCTAGCTACCCAAGGCAGAGAAGCCATGTTTAAAAAATTGAAAGTATTGGTAACAGGTAATGGGTAATTGGTAATGGGTAATTGGTAAAACCCTACTTATTACCACTTTGACTTTGTAACAAAGGACGCACCACCAAATAACCAGCACTAAAACCAGAAATCATAATCAACACAATAGTAAACAGCAACCACCAACCACTTAAACCCTTAGCTTCCGACTCCGTAGAAATATAATAACTAACACCCTGTTCCTCAATATACACAGTTTCCGAAGAAGGAAAATTCATATCCATCACAGGTACAGACACAGTTTTATGTTTAGTTTTCTGCTGTGGTTGGGAATTGGGTTTACTGGGTTGAGGTTTTGGTTTTGACTGCTTAACGGATTTTTTAGGTTTATTACTGGTTTTATTATTTACTGTATTACTCTGTGGTTTAACTGAGGGAGGAGAAGCAGGAGAAGGAGAAGACGAACTAATGTAGCTTGCCTCAATATTTTCCCCTGGCTTTGGTTGATATTTAGGTATATTTTTTATCTTCTCTTTAGTTCTACCATGAGCTTGAGAATCACTTGCAGAAGACTCTAATTGTCTTTGTAATTCCAAGCAAGACTCAACAACCTGGTTAAATTCCCGACGCAAATTTTGATTTTCCTGCGCCAACTTCTGATTTTGCCCTGTAACCACATCTAGCCGAGCCTGTACAGCTTTTAACTCCGCCACCAACTCCCTGTACACATACATGGGTACAGAAGGCGAATAGCTAGGATTAGGTGGCTTATTCTGAGTATTTGCCGTAGTAGTTCTCATTTGCATTTTGGTATAAAAAATATGTTTTTAGATTAACAAAATATACTATCAGAGTAAATTAATCCCGGAGATTAGCATTTAGAATAATACATAAACTACCTAACAGCACACAAATAATCATAAATTTACAGAATTTAGAATCTTCCCATCCTTGACATTTTTTTAGTATTCATGTACTATATATTTGCAAAGGAAATTAAAGCTTTTCTCAGGATTGATCTTTAGAACATAATCTTTACAACATATTACAACTTCACCATCTGCCAGTATAAATTAGTTTATCCTGGTTAATATTCCTTGTAAAAATACCACAGGCAAAATTATGACAAGTCAAAAAACAAAGTTTGCTGTTTATAATCTCGCAGGTAAGGAAAAAGCATTTTATTTAACTGAAAAAGTCAAGGTAGAAATTAAACCGGATGCTATTCCTAAAAAAATGGTAGCCCATAGCATCATCATCATAGATCGTTCAGGTTCAATGTATTATGATCTCGAATCATTAAAAGAGACATTAATCAAACTTTTGACATTAGATGAATATAGCAATTCAGAATTAGTAGTCAGTCTGATTTCCTACTCATCAAAAGGTGACGTTACCTGTCATTTTCGGCGTGTTCCGATCCAGGAAATGATGAAACCAGAATCATCATATATTGCTGAAATCAAATCAATTCATGTTACAGGAGCAACCTGTATTTCTCAATCTTTAAAATTAGCCCAAGAATTAATTACAGATGGAGAATTAACAGCAATTACCTTACACAGTGATGGCTATGCTAATGATAGTAGTTTTAACTCTGAATCCAAAGCATTAGAAGCAATTTGTAATGAACTAAAAACCAGGGAAGTTTTTGTTAACACCATTGCCTATTCTCCCTATTCAGATTTTAAATTCTTAGCGAAAATTGCTAATTCTGTATCTGGTTCTTGTTTACAAGCTGGCAACATCAAAGAAGTATATGATGCCCTTTATCACACAGGAAATGTATTAAAAGAAGCCACAGGAGTAGTAATTGAAGAAACCCTAGCCAGTGACTACAGTTATCAAATCTTATTTTCACCCACAGCCAAAAAAATTAACGGTACAAATCAAACTTTAAAAGTTTTTGGCTTAAAACCAGAAGACGAAATTTACATCTACAAATATAAACAAATCAGCAAAGAAACTTATGAACAATTAACAGATATTCCCATTGCCCAAAAGGACACATCAGTTTATTTATTTGCCAAAGCAAATTTAGCAGATGGAAATATCAACACTGCCAAATATGCACTTGCTAGTACATTTAACGCCACCTTAACAGCAAGACACGGCAAAGCCTTAACAAATGAACAAATAGCAGACTTTACCAAAGACTTAGAAATTGCCATCTTTTACCCACACGTTCTAGCCGAACATGAAATTTTAGATCATGTCAAAGTTAACAATAAAATTTCAGTTTTGGCATTAATTGACATCTTATCAGAACATCGGCAACATATCATTATTAACCTCAAACATCTGCAAGCAACCTATCAAAGAAAAGGAATAAAAAGAGTCAATGGTAAGCGAGGAGAAAACGGGGAATTAATCAAACCTTGGTTAGAAATAGAATATCTTGAACCAGGTGATTATGTGCAGATGGGAACTTTTGATATTAACCGTAATACAGCTACAATTAATATGTTATTGCGGCGCAAAGTGCAACTTGTCACCGCAGAAGATAAAACCCCCATTACCGAAGTTGCCGGAGTATTATTAAATGATTTAATGACCTTTAATAATTACACCATAGTCAGTGATGGAGAAATTAACGTCAAAAATTTAAAGATCAAAATTAGCAGTAAAAAAGCCTTTGCAGCATTAGAAGGGGTAGGAGTAATAGAAGGAGGAGAATTTGATTTTCAGAAAGAATATACTTTAGAATTAGCAGACTTACCCCTAGTGAGTTTTACCGGAAATTATAGCAGCGTAGAGGGTTTATTTAATCAATTGGCAGAAATTAAGACCTTATCAAGTATTTTATCTGCCCATTTAAAAGAAGAATCTGATGTATTTATTCCTGAACAAATAGAGGAATTAAAGAAACATTATCTTTCCAAAAGTTTGTATCTAAACTTTCCCACCACCAACGAATATACAGACTTAAAAGTAGCCTTAGCGAATGGTACAGTTGACTCCAGAGTCAGTTACAAAATTGATATTGGGGGAACAGAAATTCTCAACTTGAGTAAATTAGCTTCTGCTAACTCATTTTTAGATAAAAGATATGAAGTTTACGACACAGAAACCGGAGAAATATTCAAAAAACCCACCTTTGCACTAGGGTTAAATGAAAACATCGCCTTTCGTCCTAAAGGTTTATCAGCAAGAAGTAAAGTTACTAAAGCAGATGAATTAATGAAAGCTGTTTTTGATGATTTTCTCGGTTTAGAAAATACTGGAAAAATTGCCGAAATTCTCAACTTAGTAGGTGCAGGAAGTTTAGCGATATTACTACAAGCAAAACACAATGGTACACCTGTAGATAAACAGGAAATAATTAACGCCATGACAACAGCAAAAGAGAAGTTAGAGAATTACACAGAAAACATTTATCGAGAGAAAATTTCCCCCTTAGTATTTTACATTGGTGCAACAGGTTTATTACCAGATGATATGAACGCCCAAGGAATGACAGCAGATGAATTGAGTAGTAAATATCCGCATTTGCAGTTTGGTAAAGATGAACAGGAAGGAACATTTTTTATCTTTGGTGAAACTGTAATTAGTGTGTATGCAGAAACTGAATATTACAGTAAAACACCAGTTCAAGTTTAGGTAAAATAGATCCCCCCAACCCCCCTTAATAAGGGGGGCTAAATCCTTTAAAGTTCCCTTTTTGAAGGGTTAAATTCTTCAAAGTTCCCTTTTTGAAGGGTTAAATTTTTCAAAGTTCCCTTTTTGAAGGGTTAAATTCTTCAAGGTCCCCCTTTTTAAGGGGGATTTAGGGGGATCTGACATGATATAATTTACTACTAGAATTAGGATTTAGAAATGAAGACACGTCCAGGAATTTTATTACTGACTTTAGTTATCCCTGGTGTTTCAGTTGTCTTAATATCACTGTATTTTTGTACCCTAGATTTCTCTGCACTTACCAAAGCTGAAAATTATCTAGAACAAATAAGTAAAGATGAAAAAATTAACGAAAGAAACTTACAATTTGCTTATAATAGAGCCTTAGCTCATCGGATTAATGTTGTTGCAGATGGGAATTGGGGATTGGTGGTGTAATTACAGCAATAGATATTCATGGCATAATAACATTAAAAGAAAAAGAATAAACCCTCATTCCTCTGCGTTCTCTGTGCCTCTGTGGTTCGTTCCTCCATAACTTCCAAAAATACAAACATATCATCTTAAATCAACATAAAAAAAGCGGACAAAAAGCCCGCAGCAAATAACATTTATCCCAGATCATTTAATCATAAAAACTAGACTTCCAACTTGCCAAATCTGCCAAAGAACGATCTCGATAACGTCCATATTTTTCCGGTTTACTCTTAATTTTCACACCCAAATCTGGAACAATACCAAAATTAGGCGGCATAGGTTGAAAATGTTTAGGAGCAGCAGAACTGATAAACTCAAATAATGCCCCCATCATCGTAGTATTAGGTAATATTAAAGGTTCTTTACCTAAAGCAACTCTCGCCGCATTTGTTCCCGCTAACCAACCACCCGCAGAAGCAGCGGTATAACCTTCAGTACCTATTAATTGCCCCGCAGCTAACAAAGTGTGACGCTGTTTAAATTGCAGAGTTGGTAACATTAACTGGGGTGCATTTAAAAAAGTATTGCGGTGCATCACTCCCAGTCTGACAAACTCTGCATTTTCCAAACCGGGTATCATTTTAAACACTCGTTTTTGTTCACCCCAACGCAGATTTGTTTGAAAACCGACCATGTTCCAAAGTTGGCCGGCTTTATCTTCCTGTCTTAATTGCACCACTGCATAGTTGCGTTCTCCGGTTCTATGATCAGATAAACCTACTGGTTTGAGGGGTCCATATCTCATGGTATCTTCCCCTCTTTGTGCCATTTCTTCAATTGGTAAACAGGCTTCAAAAAATTTCGCAGTTTCCCTTTCAAAGTCTTTTAATTCTGTTTGTTCTGCTTGACAAAGAGCTTCTCGAAATTGTAAATATTGCTCTTTATTCATGGGACAATTGAGATAAGCTGCTTCACCTTTATCATAACGAGAAGCCATAAAAGCGATATCTTTATTAATAGAATCACCGATAATTATAGGGCTGGCAGCATCAAAAAAGTTGAGATATTCTAAACTTGTAAATCGTTGTAAATCGGCGGATAAATCGGGACTGGTTAATGGTCCAGAAGCTAAAACTACAATACCTTCAGGAATTGCTGTAACTTCACCACGACGGAAATCAATTAGAGGATGATTTGCCAATGTTTGGGTTAAGTCTTCACCAAAAACTCCCCGATCAACTGCTAAAGCACCACCTGCGGGTACTGCGTGTTCATCGGCTTTAGAAATAATAATAGAACCGAGACGACGGAGTTCTTCATGTAATAAACCAGCCGCGCGATCGCTGGCCATTGCCCCAAAGGAATTACTACATACTAATTCGGCTAAATTTTCGCTATGATGGGCAGGGCTAAAGCGTTTAGGGCGCATTTCATGGAGAATAACCGGTATACCAGCTTGGGCTATTTGCCATGCTGCTTCTGTTCCTGCGAGTCCGCCACCTATTACTTGTATTGGTTCTTGTGTCATAGTTTTTTATAGTATCATTTCATCAATTGATCATAGTCTTCATATATTATAGTATTTGCTGTTGTTAAACAATAGAATTAACAAGTTTATGTTTTTACCAGAAGTTGCAAAATTGCAAAATAGAATTATTTTGGCGGATAATCTATCTGTTCTTAAACAAATAGAGGATGAAACTTTTGATTTAATTATTACTTCTCCTCCTTAACTATTTGGGAATTGAAATTAATCCTGATTATGTTAACTTAGCTAATGAACGCCTAGAAGAAGAAAATTGGTTTATATTTTAGGGCGATTATTTATATTTACTGTGTGAATTTCAGGAAAAATGCTGCTGAAGTAGATCATATTCATTGTTTCATATTCTCAGGACTTACTCATTATTACTTACTTGCCTTACACTCTTTTCATAATTGAGTTATTTAAGATTTCCGTAAATATCAGGTTATCTCAAAATCAAAAACACGGTAAATTGATTTGAGTTAAATCAAACCCATTATGTACTTGAATTTGTTCAACAACTCTCTCTAACCATAAGAATTATCTCATGGGTAAATTCTTGGCAACAGTTTTAGCCATGATCTTGGGATTTATTGGCACAATGGTATTCAGCCATATACCAATAACTGTGATGGCTAATGAAGACTAACAAATTGAGAGATCAGTTAATATGGCATCTAAAAAATCAAAGAAAAGCAAAAACATAAAAGAAAATAGCATAGTGATGCAAATTGAAGCACCTATGCAAATGGGTAAAGGAATACTAGACTTTGTGGCAATCAGTCTTCCTGAAAAAAAGCCTGGAATTGTGCATCCTTTGGAATTGGGGGTTAGTTTTACTAATAAGACATCATTGTTTTTGTTTTTCAAAGATTTAGTCCCACAACTTGTAGCACCAGATGGGCAAATACTTAAACGAAAAGAACCTGACAATAAAGGAAATAGTTGGAAATTAATAACACCAGGACTACCTGTAGGTATTGTATTAAAAGGAAAAATTTCTTGGCATGATACGTCACTTCAACTTGAAATTCCTACTTATTCGTATCATTCAGAATCTCCACCTATCGCAACTGAAAATTCTTGGAAGTTTGATGATCTTCGTCCTGGAATATACAAACTTAAATTTATTTGCGATATTCTAGTTAGGGATAATTCATTTTGTAATTCACAAATAAACCTACTGTCTGAATCTGAAGAAATTGTCACGCACAAATTGGAAACTAACTCCCTAAATCTACACTTGTTTGAACCGTTAGAAGTTAATAATCATGCTGTTAAAATTGATAATATACAGTTTAAAACAATTTTATCAAAAAAAGTTTTAACTATCCCAAAACAAAAAAAAGAAACTAGACCACCCCTAAATTTTGCAGGAATTAGCATTACCAACAATACACTAAATCCCATAAACTTTAGTTTCTATATTACTGTAATTCCAGAAATTATAGGGACAGATGGTCAAATACTTTTTAGAAGCTATTTTAGTGACTGGTCAAGACAAGCTGAAAACTCAGATTTTGTTTTGGCTATGCCTGGAGAAAATATAATTTTTTTTCCATCATCTGCCTTGCAGTGGCAGCACGATGACCATGTTCAACTATCATTTAGTGCTGAAGATGGGGGAGTCTATACTTTTGAGCTTACCGGGTCAGGCACTTATAAAATTCAGCTTAATTATGTCAATACTATTAAGATAGTTAATGTATACAATCAAGAAGCAAAGGAGTGGAAGAAAATAGAAAATATTTGGACAGGAATGGTAACTACACCTTTTGTAGATTTTAAATTAATGTAACAAAAAATTGAGAATTCTACATTAAATTTCGCATATAAATAAGTAAAAAATGCACCTACCAAAAAATTTAGTTGTTTTATTAACAAGTACCTTATTAATCTGCTTTACCAGCCAATCTAGTACAGCTTTCAAACTGTACTATACTCCTAGACCTAAAGACTATTTAGCAGAATCTTATTTTCCAACAGGTAAAGGTATTACAACACTTGATGTTGTGAATCCAGAGACAGCAAGTTTAACACATCCTTTCGGTTTATATGATTCAAAGCCATACATTTACTCAATCAAAAGAGGTGGTACTGAAGGATTTTTAAATGATTTAAATATTTATACAACACAAGAATATGGTGGCTGGACTTTTGAAAAAGGCAATGAATTACAAGGAAGTTTTAACGTAAGAAGATTGTTTGCTTGTGGTATTGGTGGCGATGGTCTAATCTTTACACTTCCTACTGTTTGTGGTACATCTAGAGGTGCTACTAGTACGTTTGGAATTGGAGCTACACTGGAATTAGATTATCGTCCAAGTAAAAACAAAAAAACTCGTGATCCCAAACCATCTGCAAATAATCTATTCTGGATTCAACGAGTAATTACTAACTATCCTCCTGATTTTCCAGGTCTACATCAAAGTTATATTGATAATAGAACTAAACAATCTAATGGCACATATCTAAATGCCATATATCCCTATTTTGGTCGTGGTAATTCAATAAGATCAGAACCCAAAACTGACTACGGATACTTTGGAGACCGTCCATATAGATTGACATTGTTAGATCGCAATTACTACTGGATTGGAGAACTATATCTAGCGAAAGCGGAAACACGACAAAATCGCTCTCCGAAAGTCACCATTTATAACGGTGTGAGGTGGGGTTGGCGATATCAATACATTCCAAATAATGATTCATGTCCAGCTAAAAGTAGTAAATGTTCTCCACCACCCCCTCCTTGCAATGGTAATAGTGGTGGTGGTGGATGTAACAAAACCACTGCAACTAATTATGTTAACTATCAAGATGAAATATCACCGTTTGATATTGATAATATTAACGAGCTTGAAGATGGTTATTTATCATTCTTAGATTTTGATGAAATCGCCTGGAATAGTGATGAAGAAGATTATTGGTATGATGATAACGAATACGCTGATTGGAATGAAGATTATTCCGAATCACCCACATCTGTACCCGAATCTACATCAACATTAGGACTGTTATTACTCAGTGCTTTTGTATTTATCAAATCCTTGACAATTACCAAAGACTAGCAGATATGAATTACCTTTACACTCTGCTATATTGTTTTTTCTATTATTATCAGAATTTATCTTCAATGCTTAGTTAAATTCTGTGTTATTACTCACTATCTTAATGGTTGTATTGTTCAATATTTCCGTAAATATCAGGTTATCTCAAAATCAAAAACACGGTAAATTGATTTGAGTTAAATAAAAACCATTATGTACTTTAATTTATTCAACTATTCTCTCTAACCCTAAAAACTATCTCATGGGTAAATTATTGGCAACAGTTTTAGCCATGCTCTTAGGATTTATTGGCACAATGGTATTAAGCCTTATGCCAATAACTGTGATGGCTAATGAAGACCAAAAAATTGAGAGGTCAGTTAATATGACTGCTTTTGAATCAAACAATAAAAATGCCGTTGAAGTAGATGGTATTCGCTTTGAAACCATAGTTCCTGAGCGCAGCTACCGTCTACCTAAATATGGAGATGGAGAAGAAACGCCTATTCAATTTGGTGTTCGCATTACTAATCAAACATCAACTCCATACCGTTTTGAGTTACCTCAGTTTTTTCCAGAAATATTAAATTCACACGGAAAGCCTTTGCACATGAGTTTCGCTCAAAATTCAACCAGAAAGGTAGAAGAAACAGATATTCCATTAATTATGCCAGGAGAGAGTTTTGAATTTTTGAAGGATGCCAAATTTAGCTGGTACAACAGAGATTGCATTGTACTTAAAGGTTTTGCATTTTATGGAGGAATTTGGAGTTTTTATAACTTCAAACCAGGTAAATATCAGATTCGGCTTACCTACGAGAATCTCCTAGTAAAACGAAGAATGCATCTTTTGATTGACAGAGATGGAAGAGATGAAGTTGCTGAGTTTTGGACAGGTAAAATTACTACACCTTTTACAAGATTACTCCTCAGATAAACCTAAATCATTTGCTATTAAACCCAAAAACAATAATTTTTTTATAGCATCTTTTTATATTCTATATACTTACTCATTATTACTTACTTGCCTGACACTCTTTTCATAATTGAGTTATTTAAGATTTCCGTAAATATCAGGTTATCTCAAAATCAAAAACACGATAGATTGATTTGAGTTAAATCAAACCCGTAATGTACTAGAATAGTTGAATTATTTTCAAGCAACTATTAACTATGGAGTTAATGAAGAATATGACATCACTTGATTTGAATAAAAGCAAGATTGTTGAAGTAAACGATGTTAGTTTTCAAACACAAATACAGTCAATTATTCCTACTCCACTCTTGCCGTGTACAAATAAGTTTGTCACCCTTGGTATTTATATAACCAATAATACTTCCAATTGTCTATATTTTGAGAGACTAGATTCACTTTCTCAACTTCCGATCTTGATTGATTGTAGGGGAAATTTAATAGAAATTGACAGCGATATGTTGCGACTGAGAGTTAAAGGCAACCCTTATTACTTAGTTGCGCCTGGAGAAAGCAGTTTTTTTAAACTTGAGAGCTTTATATGGAGAATGTTTTGCAAATTACATCTAAAAATTTATAACGAAGCTGGAGGTTTTTTTCACTTTTATGATCTAAAACCTGGTAAATATAAACTTCAAATTTCATATAAAAGAACTGATCACAGACAAACATTGTTACCAAAAGAAAGTCCTTTAGCAGTAGCTTGGATTGGGGATGTAACAATACCATTCGTAGATTTTTGCATAGCATGAATACTATTTAATAGCAATACAAGAGGCATTAATCAGTGAACACAACTTATTTAGTTGGTTGGTCGGTATTAGGTTTGTTTTTTCTTAACTGTCAGTCAAGCATTGCATTTAACATCTATCCTTCAAGTCCAGGAGCTACTTTTCGATATCAACCTGCATCATCGTACTCTTTTAGAGGTTCTAGATGGCAAACTGAAATTAACTATAATACATGGGCTAAACCGCTTCCCAGAGGCGGTACACCGATATTTAAAAATACGCTTAAATTTCTGTGGGCTCCAAGATCTACTCCACCATTCGGTCAAGGTTGGAAATTCGAGAGTGCAAATACGGATTTAGAAGGTTTTTTTGATATAAAAACTTATTATGCTTGTGCTTTTGCTGAACCTTGTGGTGGACCCACTGATGTTGGACCAGAAGGTAGTAATCCAGAAAGACCAAATCCTCTGACAAAAGGAGTTGGAGCAGTTTTTAGTTTGCAATACAATCCTAGAGGTTCTGATCCAATACCGCTCAATAATAACTTACACTGGATTCAGGTTGTGCGAAGTAACAGGACATTTCTTCCGTTTGTTGATAATTCAGGCAAGTTTGATAATCCATACTATGACTCTTCAACAAATAGTCCTTGGTTGGCAGGAAGTGACTTCTTGATAGATAGACCTTACTTTTTTAGTCCTGCTTCACCAGGTATCCGTAATTTCTTTACAGCAGATTTGTATTTGGTGGAATATCTTGGTCTAATAGGAGGTCAAAAGCGAGTTAGAATTTACAACGGTATTCGATGGGGTTGGAAAAACATTCCTGGTGAAATTAGAGATCAAAATCCCTGTTTAACTAAAAGTAATAATAGTGGTATCTGTCCGCCGCCTTCCCCACCTTCTTGTAACGGTAGTAGTGGTGGAGGTGGATGTATTTACCGAGTTGAAGATGAAAATCAGCTATCATATTTTAATGATAGTGAAGTAAACTTGGCTGAATATGAAGAAATGCTAGATTTTAATACAGATGATACTTATTGGGCAGAAGATCAAGAGGTATCATATTTCGATATGGAGGATATAGATGATACTAACTGGACTGAAAGTCAATTTTTGAAATACTTTAATATCGACGTTACTAACTGGATTTGGGACGAAGATATACTACCATTGTATGAATATAATAATTCCGAATCACCCACCTCTGTACCCGAATCTACATCAACATTAGGACTGTTATTACTCAGTGTTTTTGTATTTATCAAATCCTTGACAATTACCAAGGACTAGCAGATATGAATTACCTTTACACTCTGCTATATTGTTTTTTCTATTATTATCAGAATTTATCTTCAATGCTTAGTTAAATTCTGTGTTATTACTTACTCTCTTCATAGTTGTATTTTTCAATATTTCCGTAAATATCAGGTTATATCTACATGAAAAACACGCTAAATTGATTTGAGTTAAATCAAACCCATTATGTACTTGAATTTGTTCAACAACTCTCTCTAACCATAAGAATTATCTCATGGGTAAATTATTGGCAACGATTTTAGCCATGCTCTTGGGATTTATTGGCACAATGGTATTAAGCCATATACCAATAACTGTGATGGCTAATAAAGACCAACAAATTGAGAGGTCAATTAATATGACTGCTTTTGAATCAAACAATAAAAATGCTGTGGAAGTAGATGATATTCGTTTTGAAACTATAGTTCCTGAAGGCAGCTACCGTCTACCTAAATATGGAGATGGAGAAGAAACCCCTATTCAATTTGGTGTTCGCATTACTAATCAAACATCAACTCCATACCGTTTTGAGTTACCTCTGTTTGTGCCAGAAATATTAAATCCACATGGAAACCCTTTGCATATGAATTTTGCTAGAAATGCAACCTGGGCTGTAAATGAGTTAGATATTCCACTGATCATGCCGGGAGAAAGCTTTAAATATTTGATGGATGCCAAATTTATTTGGTATAGCAAAAATTGTATTGAGCTTACAGGTTATATCTTATATGGAGGAGTCTTCAATTTTTATAACTTTAAGCCAGGTAAATATCAGATTCATTTCAAATATAAGAATACTTTAGCAAAGAAAAATCCTTTTATGGAAGTAAGAGGAGACACAGAAATAGATAGTTTTTGGACAGGTATAGTTGTTACACCTTTTACAAGATTACTCCTCCGATAAACCTAAATAATTTGGGGATACAACCCAAAACTAATAATGTTTGCATAACTGATTAAAAAATTTGTAATTAAATTAAGCAATCACGATAACTATCATCACCCATCATTAGAATATGAAATCGCTGAAAAATCTCTTAACTATTCTAGTAATACCACTTCCTCTTTTCTTCACATCACGTCCTGCTAGTGCGATTAACTTAGTTTATACAAATTTCTCTGTTTCTTCTAATTATCAGCCTGTAGCATTTTACAAGACTACTGTAGGTAACGATGGACTACTTACAAGAGACTATCTTATCAAGATTCCTCCTCCAAGTACCAAATCTGCATTTTGGGAAGTTTTGACATCATCATTTTCTACGTGGGATTTTCGCAGATCCGGTGTTCCGGTATATGGTGACTTTCTAATAAATAAGTACAGGGTATGTCCTCCTAACTCTGACTGTGGAGCTTTAACTCTAGAAGGTTCTGTTGGATCAGAACTCAATTTGACATATACACCGAATTTGACTCTGTTTCCTAAAACAAGACAACCAAATCCAGGAAATGGAAATGTGCGATGGATTCAGTGGGTAAGAAGTAACCATAGCTTGTTAACAAATAAACACGATGATCAAGAAAGTGTTATTGATATTGACACAAAAAATTATAATGGCACTTCTTATTTTAGCGATCCTGGAACTCCCTTTTACTACTCGAAAATATCTTCACAGCAAACAAATCCAGTTTATAAGTTTGAGGATTTACCTAATAGAGTCGATATTGGGCAAAATCATGATTGGATTGCAGACCTTTATCTAGCTGAAGAAATCACAAAACCAGGCAGCAATGTCAGAAAAGTTCTGATTTATGGAGGAGTTCGCTGGGGATGGCATAACAGAGTAGTTGAGAAAAAAAAAGAACCTAATCCTAATATTGTCCCTGGTCTTTGTCCAGCCAATAACAGTAGTGGTGAATGCCCACCTCCCCCTTCTTGCAACGGTAGTAGCGGTGGTGGTGGATGCAATAAAAATGTTATTTCTGACCAGAATCAGTATGAAGAAATGTCAGCTTTTGACCAAAATGACATTAATTCACTTCTATATCAGTCTGTGTCATTTATTGATTTCGATTACACTAACTGGTTAACTCAAGAAGAGTATCAATTATATTTTGGTATGGATGATGCTCCCTGGTGGATTGAAAATTATGAACTCTCAGAAGATGATATAAACGATCCTACTTGGTGGACTTTGGAAGATGATCGCTTATATTTTAGTGAATATTACGGTGGTAATAATTCCGAATCACCGACATCTGTACCCGAATCTACATCAACATTTGGACTGTTATTACTCAGTGCTTTTGTCTTTATCAAATCCTTGACAATTACCAAGGACTAGCAGATATGAATTACCTTTACACTCTGCTATATTGCTTCAGCATTATTATCATCAACCCGCTAGGAACAATGCGGGGCGAAATTTGGACACAACCAAAGGTATTTGTCATTTTTTTAATTTGCATCTTCAATTTATTAATTCTCTGGGATGCCAGACACGATATTAAAATTACCTATAACTGGAAAATCAGCAAATTATTGTGGCAAATATTTCTAGGAATTGCCCTCATTTCCACAATTCAAAGTCCCTTTCCCTTGCGTTCCCTCTTAGGACAAGAACAAATGGGTGATGGCTTACTTTACTGGTTATTAATCGCTATATTTTCCCTTAGCAATAATCTCCTCATCAAACAACATCCAGAACTTGCCCGTTTTCAACTTCAAGGTTTAGTAATTGGTGGAGTAATTCTAGCACTTAGCATTTTTCCCCAAGTGATAAACTGGAAAATTGACTACACAGCTACAACTGGTAAATTAATCCAAGACAACATTTTACAAAGTACAATTTTTCAAAATCAACAACCAATAGGTTTATATTCCCATCGTGGTCATACTTCTTTTGTTCTCGCAGCAATAGCGGTAATTACATTTATTGGTTGGCAATGGCGATGGATCAATACAAAATTTGCTATGATTGCAGGTATTCTCATTATTCCAGCGTTAATACTCTCCCAAACTAGGACAGGAATTTTAGCTTTATTAATAGCAACTATTTATCTGTTAGGACGTAAATATTATAAATTATTAATTCCTGTGACATTAATATGTTTATTAATAATTACCATCACCACTTACAGCAGATATACAAATAAATTACCACCTATTCAACAAATGACATTAGATAGAGTTCATTTGTGGCAAATAGCAAATTATGGCATTCGTCAACGTCCTTTTTTCGGATGGGGGAGTGATGGTTACGGTGTTGCTTTTGCTGATATTTATAGTAGTGTGATGTCAGGTAAGTTAACTCGTTTAGGTGATTTTCACTTTGAATATCGAGACAAAAAAGGGCAGATGCAAACTAAGCAACTACCCACAACAAAAGCACATAATTTATTTTTAGATACATCCTTATCTGTAGGTTTACTTGGTTTAGCTGCCTATTTATGTCTATTAGGATGGTGTTTTTTCCAAGTAATTAAATCACCATATCGGGGGATGGAAGCCTTATTAATAGGTTATCTTGCTTTTAGTTTCACTTGGTTTGAATGCGCCCAATTTACCCATTTAGCATGGTGGGCGCTTAGTTATCCGTCACCTACCAATAGCCTTGATTTTTTGTAACTCCTGCCATCTTTGCAATAAATTCTGGTAATTAGGATCACTACCACCATAACGCCAACTTACATAAGCCTGGCAAATTTGATCAATGACTTCCGCAGTTTCTTGAGAATGTTGACTGTAGGAAACTTGAGCATATTCTAAAGGTGTCTGCGCTGGATGTTTACCTAAACCTTTTTGGGCAGTCCACTGTAACATTTGTTGATATAGTCTTTCCATTGGTGGTAATTTCTTTAAGAAACGACGGTTTAACCATTGTTTCCACTGTACCCAACCTAACCAACCAAAAAAGGCAATTGTGGTACTAACAATTAAACCTGTGAAAATGCCTATCCAACCTCTAGAGAATAAACCAAAGAACCAGGCGATCGCCCTAAATAACCAAGTAAACAAAGTCCCAAACAAACCATTCAGAAAACCAGTCACAGGAGAAGGCAACCAACCCGCTACCCAATTCCAAAATTGACGTAAAACACTAAAAGTTTGATATTCCTCAATAGAAGGGGGAATTAAAGGATGATTAGGAATAGGATCAAAAGCAAACCAACCATAACTAGGGAAATACACCTCAGTCATCGCGTAAGCATCGGTATTTTTGACAATATACATCCCCGTAAATGGATTAAATTCCCCTGGTGCAAACCCAGCCACCAACCGCGCCGGAATACCGATAGAACGCAACATTACTGTTAACACAGTAGAAAAATGATCTGGGTAGCCACCCTGTTGTTTAAACAAAAAAGTCTCTACCAAATCATCATTTTCACCCATATATGGTAAACCAAAAGGATCTTCAGGAATAGCATAATTTTGTTTAAGATACTGAGCTAAATAAAGAGCTTTTTCATAAGCAGAATCTAAACTTTTAGTATCTTGAGAACGAGAGACTCTTTCTTGGTTGTAATTATTGAGAATTTCTTCAGTTTTTGCCCTCACTTGATCTTGAATTTCTGGAGGCATTTGTAAATAGAAATCTTTAATTTCTTGGGGATACTCAGAACCAGCTTGACCTAATAAAGTCCGATTCCGATAGGGAACTTCTGATAATACAGTGTAAGTCATACCGTCGGATAAATTTACAGGCGATCGCAAACCCCCCTCCTTATCCACAGCAATCACAGGACCAGGAAAATAGATAGCCTTGGGATAAGATAAAGCAGGGATCAAATTTGGTAAATCTGCAACCACATTAAAAGTCTGTACCACCTCCCTAGTCAGAGTCTTCATAATGGGTAGATTCAGATCAATGCGATAGGACCAAGAAGGTCTTCTCACCGTAGTCACATCTTCATTCCGAGAAATTTTCCAACCCTTACCGGTATACTGATCAAAAGCCAAAACCCGCCAAAAACCCTCAGATTGGGATCTCACCCGCATCACCACCTTGGGTTTCATTTCCCCCCGTAGATTTTGGTTCATTTCACTATTAAAACCGTAGTAGAAATTACTATCTACCTCCCCCGGTTCACCACTACCCCCTTGGCCATCACCGTTGCCATTACCACCTCTACCTCCCCGTACATAACCAGGATTATCAATATTGCGTCCGTCAAAATCATCATCAACCTGAATCGGCGCACTGACAGGGAAAGAACGTAATTGATAACCAGGAAAGCGGGGTAAAACCGCAAAAATGCCCAACCCCAAAGCTATAACCAGGGAAAAATTAACAACCACAACTTTCACATTAGCTGGGGAAATATTCTTAATTGCAAAATTCTCTTTTTTTAAAGGCTTTAAACCCAACCGGGAACGATAATCTAAAACTAAAGTCGGCAAAGCCATGATTAAAAACACCAGCAACACCGGCGCGAATGCCATCGTTTGACTCAGTGTTGCCGCTACCCCCAAAAGTATCAAACCGATAACAATGGAATAACCTAAATCCTTACGGCGGGGAGTATCAAAACTGTGTAATACTTGTAGCTCGATCAATAACTGAGCTAAATTTAACCGTGTATCATTCCACTCACCTATAAACCGCCCAAAAAAAGCGCCTAGAGCTACTAACATTCCTATGGCAATGCAAAATTTTATGGGAACATTAGCATTACGGCGGCGGTAGTAACTCCAAATTGCACCAACTGTACTCACAGGGACTGCCCAAAAACTAAAAGTAGTATCCGATGCAATATCTGTGGCAACAGTTCCTAAAATTACCAGACCTAGCACTAATACCCGTAAAGAGATAGAATCTTCCACTTCTTTTGAAGATGGCTTTTGTCTACTAACTGGTTCACCACTCACGGGTAAGCGCCAAAACCTTTTCATCCTGGATAGATTTAGCATTGTGAAGTAAGTATAACTATGGTGTAAAAGCGACGGACACAATATGAGATACGAAAACTGATGATCTTGTCTTCAATCTTAGCTTGGCAATATCCTAGACTGAGAAGACCTGGGTTAATCTCAGCGGATATACTCAACCCATAATTGTTGTCCTGCTCATAGTTACTTACTTTGACATTCCTTGACCTGATGGTACAAGGATTTTGGGGTTAAATCTTGCCTAATCTGTCTTTGTGCAAAGAGGAGTAAATTTAAAACCCAGGATTATCATTTTTTATCAGTGTTTATCAACTAAAAGGTTTTAGCCGTTTTGATTTTAATTAGACAGTCAGATTGATAGCTAACAACAATGGCTGTTGTTCTAAACCTGGAAATTCAATTTCCAAAGTGTAGTTATGGTTAGTTGCTGGACAGTCTAATTCTAAACTGACTGTATCAGCATTTTCAGATGTCGCAGTAGCCTGATTACCATTTCCTTGTAATTTGAGTTTAGCAGCGGTGGGTAGTTCGCTGTGAACACGCAACTTTAAGGATCTTCCTAGTGACTGTACTTCAACTCTGATAATTAAAGCACCAGCGTTAGTTTGCCACTGTTGTTCAACTACAGGGTTAGTCAAGGAAATTGGTAAAGTCAGATTTTCTAGCAGTTGTTTAGCTGCCATTAATGACAGTGCCATTTGTTGACGTGGTTGTAAGTCTGAGTAATCTTTCTGAAGACTGGGCATTGTTTCCATTGCGTCTACAGAACGATAGGAAGTTCTCAGCACTAAACCAGCCACATCATTAATTGACTGATAATCTTCCGGGAAAAAGCTTTCCACCGCCTGGATTAATTTTGGACCCAAGGGTAAGGAAGAAGTCAATAATGACTGACATCTTTCCATTAACTGCTGAAAAATCCCATCTGGTAAAGCCACAGGTAGATTGAGTTTAGATTGCTGTGCCAACCACCCCCAGGCAGGAACTAAAGCAATCGCTGGCTCTTCCACAAATTCTGGATACTCTACTATTTGGCTTTCCCACGGGAATAAAGGTGGGTGGTTTTGGATTTCGATTTGTAACCGACGTTTAATGACGGCTTGAAAACGTTCTTGCACAGTAGGAATTTCTCCTAGTTCAAAGGTTTGGGATTGTCCTCTCGATGGGGGATAGCTACTATTTAGACCTCTGGCAACATTTATGATCTATGTAATCATTAGTGCTGATTAGGAAATAGGCGATAATTTTTGACAAATTTGCCCTATTTACTAATTTTTACCAGAATTCTCAATCATGTAGTGTTTTCCTAGAGAGGGTATTCTACCCCATCAATTTTCTCACAATCTCTTTAGAGATTCTCGCCGCGTTGACATGATTATTTGCCAAACAACTATTGAGACATCGGTCTAGAAAGAGTTGTGAGATATTATTCATGGGTGGATGCACTAGATCCGGACACAATTGAGTTACGAATTTCCCAAGCCTGTTCTAAGGTCTTAAACCACCGTTTTTGTAGTTGTGCCATTGATAAACCCAGGGTTTTGGCTATGGTTTCGTCAGATTCGCCTTTTTGCTTTAAGTCCAGTAATGACTTTTCCTGTGCATCTAACTTATCTGTGTAAAGTTGCCATTGCTGTGGGGTTAATCCCAAGTTGGTGGGTAATGATGCTTCTAACCATTCATGGACTAATTCCCAGCGGTGTAACAACGAAAAGCGAATGAGATGATACTTAAAACGTTGCTGTAGATAGTCCCGCTGTCTGGGAGTTAGTCCTAAAATTGATTCTATTTCCTGTGCTGATAAGTCTTGTAGTCGCAAGGCAAAGTAGTCTGCACAGTCTGACTGTTGACGCTGTTGCAGATACTCCATTAATTCCGCCGCTACTACTGTCCTCAAGGTGTCTTCTTCTGGTTCGGGCGCTGCTTGCATGGCCATGGCCGCCCTTAGCTGCTGTATGGCTGGTTCTTCCCATGAACCATCAAATTCACCACTACTGCCTTCTGAAGCCTGTTCTATGTCTACGTTGGTTTCTGGGGGCTGCTGTTGGGAAAATGTTTGCGCTCGCAGAATAATTAGCTGTTGCTGTCTGCCTGGTAGGGGAATTCGACGTTTACCATAGCGTTCGGTAAATGCCATGTATTCGGCTAATTCTAAGAGGGTTTGGGGGCGATAAGTCGGCGGTTGTTGGTTTTCTCTCCGAAAGGCATTGAGGGCTTCTAAATAGAAGTTTTGCAAGAAGTCTTCTATCATGGTGAGTCGCCCTTGATAGCTTAATTGTCTGTTGGGCGGGTTAATATAACGATAAATGATCGCGCTCAGGGTGCTGTGCAGTTCCACCCTGCCCCGATTAGAACCTAGTTGATAGTACCTAAGACATTGTTGTAAACGATGCTTGGCTAGGGTCATTGCGGCGGTTTCTATTTCCCCTGATGCTTGAATGCGTTTACTCTCGTTACAAATCCTGAGAACTTCGCCAGAAATTCGTAATGCTACTTCCCGACAGTTTTTTTCAGCCGCCTTGGTAGTTTGTTTTAGCTCTTTGAGCAGGAATTGGAATATAACTTCCACGCCGATAGACTTATCTCCCTGAGTAGTTGCAGTTGCCGCTGAATTCATAATCAGAATTTTAAAAATAACCTAACATACTTGATCACAACCTGTAAGGGTGTGGCTGTTAGCTTGATAGATGTTACTTATAAGCTACCAGTTATTTATGGTCAGTTGTCAGTTACCATCTCTTAGCTGTAAGTTTGACCTGTAACCTAGTTTAATATCTTGGTCATTAGTCAGGAGCTATTTACCAGCCATGAAAAACATAGAAGCACAAATTCAATCTTTGATTGAGAATGCCCCTGATGATGGTATGACACCACAACTCATGGTGACTATTGCCCCGGTTTTGAGGGCGATCGCCAGCAAGTTACGACACCCCCAGTATTATATTGTCCAAAATTTACAGGAACGTTGGGTATTAACTACACTGCGTAATAAGACGAATCCAGATATGGAAAAGCGGGTAGTTTATGCTTTCCCCAGATCACAGGATGCGGCCTTATTTCCATCTACTGCGGCTGATCCGCAAGCAATGGCTAAACCTCTGCCTGTAATTGATATTCTGTTCCAACTGGTAGCGTTAGAACCAGTAGATAGTATAGTGTTTTTTGAAACTTCTGGCACTACTGATCACACTACTGAGATATTACGTAATGATCTGCAAAAAATGATTGCTAAACGGTTGCAACAGCATCTTCCTCAACGAGTTCCTCCAGATATTGCCTGAAAATATACGAAAATATACTGAAATGTCGCTCTCAATTTCTGATATTGGAGCGACAAACATCAGTAGATGCATATTTAAAATAATCTTTATTACCTGGTAATTACACATAAAACATATTTTTGATGAAAGATAAAAGTTTACTTTTATTAATATATCCATTGATATATTTTTATTGTTCGTTTTTTAGCTTTTTGAATACAGAAATCAAAACAACCGCTATTAAAAACAAAGAAATATGATACAATGTTATACGTAATTATCTGTAACCAAAAGTAATTATATCTATCTAGTTTTATGGAATCAATTATTATTACATCTGATAATGTTAACCTGACCAATTGCGCTAAAGAACAAATTCACATCCCCGGTTCTATTCAGCCTCACGGTACTGTAATTGTTGTAGATCAAGAATCTTTTAATATTATACAGGCTAGTACAAATGTAGATATTTTTTTTGCCCGCCCACACACCGATTTAATAAATACTCATTTAACAGAAATTCTAGATCAAACAATTATCCAAAAAATTCAAGATTGTTTAAATCAAGATTTTTCAGCTATTAATCCTCTCAGAATTAAGATTAATAATCAACATCTAAATTTAATTGTTCACGAAAATGACAACTTGGTGTTTTTAGAATTTGAACCAATTGATGAAAAATACAACAATGACTTTCTTTCATTTTACAACATGACCAAAAAAGTCATTGATCAAATGCAATCTAGTGGTAATTTACAAGAATTATCAGAAGTCATTGTTAAGAATATTCGGGAACTGACAAATTTTGATCGAGTCATGGTTTATCGTTTTGATGCAGATGCTTCAGGAGATGTCATTGCCGAAGCTAAACAAGAGGAATTAGAAAGTTTATATGGTTTGCGATATCCAGCTATAGATGTTCCTGACACTGCCAAAAAATTATATTCATTAAATTATATTCGCCTCATTCCTGATATTGAATATCAACCAGTTCCCTTACCAAACCATCCTGAAAATAACCAACCTTTTGATCTTAGTTATTCTACCCTGAGAAGCGTTTCACCTTGTCATATTGAATATTTGGAAAATATGGGTGTCAGAGCTTCTATGTCAATTTCTCTAATTCATGAAAATAAACTATGGGGACTAATTGCTTGTCATCACTATAGCCCTAAATATTTACCCTATGAAGTCAGATCAGCTTGTGAATTTTTAGGTAAAGTTATGTCCTTAAACCTGATAGCGAAAGCAGATCAGGAAAACCTCAATTACAAAGTACAGATTAAAGAAAAACTATCTGAATTATTTGAAAAACTCTCACATACAGTAGATATATCAGAAAGTTTATACAATAATCTAGACTTATTACAATCCATAGTTAATGCCCAAGGATTAGCAATTTGTTTTGAGAATGAAATTCGGTTATTTGGTGTAACACCAGAATTAAATGATATTCATAATTTAGTTAACTTTCTGAAAAGTCATCAATCTCATAACCTATATTTTACAGACAGATTACCAGAAATTTGTCCATCAGCAGTTAAGTTTCAATCTTTAGCCAGTGGCATCATTATTTTATATTTAAGTAGGGTAGAAAATTCTTACATTATTTGGTTTCGTCCAGAAGTTTCTCAAACCGTAAAATGGGCAGGAAATCCCCATAAAGAGGCAAAATTAGAAGCAGATGGAACACTGACTTTATCCCCTAGAAAATCCTTTGAACTCTGGAAACAAACTGTTACTGGTAGGTCTTTACCTTGGTTAAGCTATGAAATTCAACAAGTGATGGAATTTCGGAATCTTTTGATTGATATTATTTTCAAAAAATCCAATGAATTACTAGAATTAAACATTGAACTAAAACGCAGTAATGATGAACTAGATTCCTTTGCTTATATCGCTTCCCATGATTTAAAAGAACCATTAAGAGGAATTTATAACTATTCTTACCTATTATTAGAAGATTATCAAGCAGCATTAGATGAAGACGGCAATCGGAAATTAAATACATTAATGACATTAACCAAAAGAATGGAAAAGTTAATAGATGTATTACTTTACTATTCTCGTTTAGGACGCAAAGAATTAATAATTGAAAATGTCAACATTGCAGAAATTGTTGCCAACGATATCAAAAATATTATTCAAGCCTCACAAACAGAAAATATAGATATTCGTATCCCTAGAAAAATCCCTAATATAAAAGCTGATAAAATCCTAGTAGAAGAGGTATTTCTTAATTTAATTACCAACGCCATAAAATATAATAATAAACCAGAGAAATGGGTTGAAATTAATTATTTACTAGATAGTAGCAAATCTTCACAACCAATCTTTTATGTGCGTGATAATGGGATTGGAATACAAGAACAACATCAAGAAATTGTATTTAGAATTTTTAAAAGGTTACATGGACAAAATAAATTTGGAGGTGGTACAGGAGCAGGTTTAACTATTGTTAAAAAAATTATTGAGCGTCACGGTGGTAAAATATGGATTGAATCAAACTATGGGGAAGGAACAACCTTTTACTTTACTTTAGGAGCAGAAGAAAAATAACAATGTATGATGATAGTTACAATTCTTGGTATCCTGCATCAAACAATTCAGGTTCTAATAATTTGATGTTAATAATTGAAGATAGCGAATATGACTATGAAATGCTCATTAGAGAAGTTAAAAAAAGTCAAATAGAGTGTAAAACTCATCGTTGTGAAACAGGAGAAGAAGGATTAGATTATTTACAGAATCGCGGAGAATACCAAGACAAACACAAGTTTATTAAACCATCATTAGTTTTATTAGACTTAAATCTTCCTGGTACTGACGGTAAAGAAATTCTAGCAAACATCAAATTAGATCCCGTCTTAAAATTAATTCCTGTAGTTGTGTTTAGCACTTCCACAAACTCCAAAGACATTGAATATTGTTATCAAAAAGGAGTAAATGCCTACATTGTTAAACCTATGAATATTCCCCTTTTTCAAGAATATATCAAAGTTTTACTGTTGCATTGGCTCAAGTTAAATACTACCTACATAGATACTTTTCCATCTTACCCAGATTAAAAAATATGAACATTCATCCTCAAGATAATTTACAATCAACATACAAAGTTTTAATTGTAGAAGATTCCCTAGCAGATTTTGAACTATATCAGAGATTTTTACAAAAAGATGAACTTTATCGTTACACCATTCTGTATGCAGAAACAGCAGAAGAAGGATTAGAAATTTTTGTGAATGATAATCCTGATATAGTATTAGTGGATTTTTCTCTACCTGATATGGATGGTATAGAATTAATTGCAGCCATGCAAAAGGTAGAAAAATCCAAAGAAATACCAATTATGATGATGACAGGCCAGGGAAATGAAGCCATAGCACTGGCCGCAATGAAGAAAAATATTCAAGATTATTTAATTAAAGGTGAATTAAATTACCATAATTTTATTAATGCTATTTATCACATTATTACTATTGTCAATAGTCAAAATACTGCTCCTGAAAGTAAAAACATTAATCTTTTATTAGTTGACAATTCAGATGTAGATTTAGAAATATACACAAAATTTATTCACCAAGATAAAGACTTTATCTTTAATATTCAAACAGCAACCACAGCAAAAGATGCGTTATTTTTACTTAAAAACCATAAATTTGATATCTTAATTACTGACTATCTGCTACCAGATATGAATGGAATAGATATGATTGATATTTATAATAAATCCTCTAATTCAGAATCAACTTGTATAATTCTGATGACAGGAAATGGTAACGAACAACTGGTAGTACAAGCCATGAAAAAAGGTGTTTCTGATTACATTGTTAAGCAAAATATGACAGGAGAAAAATTATGTAATTTAGTGAAAGATAATTTCTATAAACATCGTTTATCTACCCAAGTCAAGAAAATCCAATATCAAAAAACATTACTAGCTAAAATTAGTGATAATATTCGCAGTTCTTTAGATTTACAAAAAGTGATAGAATCATCAGTGATCGAAGTTAAAAGATACTTTAACGCTGATCGAGTAGTAATTTATAAATTAGATGAATCAGGTAATGGAAAAGTATTGGGAGAAGCTGTCAATCATCCATTTACAAAACTCATAAATTTAGATATTACAGATACATTTTTCCAAAATTATCAAAATATTCAAGAATATGTTAACAACTGCCGTAAACAAGTAGTGAGTGATGTTAAAAAAGTTAAAATATCTCCTTGTCATCGGCAATTATTAGAACAATTTCAAGTTAAATCTGTAGCTGCAATTCCCCTAATTATTAGTAATTTATCTAATACTATGTGGGGATTATTAATAGTTCATTTTTGTCAAATCCCCCATATCTGGGAACAACACGAAATTAGCTTTTTAACAGAAATAGCGGGACAAATTTCTATAGCAATTCAACAAAGTTTATTATTTGAAGAATTGAAAATAGAAAGAGATCGTGCTAATGCAGCAACTCAGGCTAAAAGTATGTTTTTAGCTAATATGAGTCATGAAATTAGAACACCAATGAATGGTATTTTAGGTATGGCTGAAATTTTAGCTCTCAGTAATTTAAGTCCAGAACAAAGAGATTATATACAAACAATTCAATCTAGTGCTAAAAATCTACTCAACATAATTAATGACATTTTAGATTTATCCAAACTAGAATCAGGAAACATAAAACTGGAAAAATCAGAATTTTTTCTGCAAAATATGATTGCAGAAATTATCAAAATATTTTGCATATCTCTAACACAAAAAGATTTACAACTTGATATAGATATAGCCCCAGATATACCAGATAAATATTTAGGTGATCCTCACAGATTAAGACAAATTTTAGTAAATTTACTAGGTAATGCTGTTAAATTTACTTCCCAAGGAAAAATTAAAATTACTATTCACAAATATCAGACTCAAGACAAAATGAAATCTAAGGAAATAGAACTATATTTTAGTATAGAAGATTCAGGTATCGGTATTTCTAAAGAAGATCAAAAAAATCTATTTCAACCATTTTCCCAAGTTGAAAATACCACAACTCGTAATTTCGCAGGTACAGGTTTAGGTTTATCTATTTGCAAAAAATTAGTAGAATTAATGGCAGGTAAAATAGGGGTTAATAGTACACTTCATTGTGGTTCAAATTTTTGGTTTACCGCTAAATTAGAATTTGTAGATGAAGTTAACGATACATTATCTGTAATATCTTCGATTTCGCAACAGGAAAATAATGATCATCAATCTGTACTAATTAAATCAGAAAAAATCCTTGTTGCTGAAGATAATAAAGTAAATCAAAAAGTAATCAGTAATCAGTTAAAGAGAATTGGTTATGAATGCGATATTGTAGATAATGGTCAAGCAGTTATAGACAAACTGCAAGAAAAATCATATCATTTAATTCTCATGGATTGTCAAATGCCAATTTTAGATGGATATGATGCAACTTATCAAATTCGTCATCAAGAAATAACTAAAAATTTAATTATTATTGGTTTGAGTGCTTTTGCGATGAAAGATGATAAACAAAAATGTCTTGATGCAGGAATGAATGATTATCTATCAAAACCATGCAGCATTCCCGAACTAGAAAAAATGATTCAAAAATGGCTACATTCTCAATAATTCTCCACTGAACTTTGATCACAATTGCTCCTATTACCTCTCCTGTTCAGAAAATATTATGGAGAGGTAGGAACAGTTGCAGAAGACAATTTACAATCAACTGGAATTGTCTAGCAAACATTCTTTAATAAAGGCGACTTAATACATAATCAGTCATATTTATTAATGCTTGCCTTGATTCTGAGGGTGCTAAAGAATCAATATTTTCTCTTGCTACCTGAGCATGATGAGCAGCTAATTCTCTAGCTTTTTCTATACCTTGACTATCTGATATCAGATTCAAAGCTTGCTCTAAATCGCCTTCTTGGGCAAATTCTCTTTCAATCAATACTTCTAGATAAGGTTGTTCTTTGAGAGCAAATAACACTGGTGCTGTGAGATTACCACTTTTTAGATCCGATGCAGCGGGTTTTCCTAAAGTATCTGTAGAACCAGTGAAATCTAGAATATCATCTACTATTTGGAATGCCAAGCCAAGATGCTTACCATAGTTGTACAGGTTTTCAGCAGTTTCTGGGGAAACATCACTTAATAATCCAGCTGCTTTAGCACTATTAGCAATTAAGGATGCTGTTTTATAATAGCTTTTTTGCAGGTACGTTTCCGTAGAAAGATTGGTGTCAAACCGATTTAGTCCTTGTTGAATCTCACCTGCGGCTAAATCCATAATCACTTCTGAAAGTAGTTTCACTACATCCAAATTGTCTAGATTTGCCAAATACCAGGAAGATTGAGCAAAGAGAAAATCTCCAGCAAGTACAGCAATCCGATTTCCGAATAAGCTATGTACTGTGGGTACACCACGACGTACATTAGATTCATCTACTACATCATCATGGACTAAACTGGCAGTGTGAATCATTTCTGTAATCTCTGCCAATCGTCGGTGACGGGGTGTAATATCATTTTCTAGCATGGTAGCCCGCGATATCAGTAGCACTATGGCTGGCCTAATACGCTTTCCTCCTGCACCGAATAGGTGTTCTGCGGCTGCATAGAGGATGGGATGGCGATTACCAACTAGCTGTGTAAGGTTATCTGCTAATATTTGCAGGTCTGCTTCCACAGGAGTGAACAGGGAGGTAGCTGGGGTCATGGATGGGCGGACTCTGACTTTAGTTACGAAAGTTTACATATCCTTTACTCATTTTAAGATAAACCATAGCCAGCGCAAAATTTTCATCTAGATTCAGGCTAATCCGATTTTTCATTGAAAATAAAAACCACTCTTGATTGAGTGGCTTTTTTACAATTATTGATACATTTTTACTAACTCAGCAAACAGTAAATTACACACCTTACTCATCAGCTTTGCTTGTACGTGCTTTCCATTTAATAGTTTTTCACCACTGGCATTACTGTTAGCTTTGAGTAAGTCCATGTAATCAAGCAAGTTCTTGGTAATCTCATTTTCAGGAACATTACCAGTTTCAATCGCGGCTAAAACATATTGCCAGAGTGCAATTCTACAGATTGATGAACCACTGGCCTTTTCTACAGTCTTGTCTCCTGACTGTTCCAGTGTAGTTCCCATCCCCAAGCGCAACTTGAAAGTGTCACGACTTAGGTTGCGCTTAATCCGTTTAGTTTCACCTGCCGTCTTTTTTACCACTGTTTGACCCAGATTTCTCACAAGAGTAAAAAATAATTGATGAAAAGCTACACCAAGTGAAATTTATTTGATACATGAAGCGCAGCGAGGATAAAAAATAAATATTACCGTACAAATTCGATAATAAAAGTAAAAAGAATTATGTAATTTAGCACCAAAATACGGAGAAAAAATTATTTTTATTCGCTTTATTGGCACTCACCAAGAATATAACAAAATAGATGCTACAATTATTTGAGGAGGGTTAATATTATGAACTTGAAAACTATTAAAAATCAAACGGACTATCAACAAGCATTAAAAGAAATTGAACAGATTTTTGATGCTGAACCTAATACACCACAATATGAAAAATTAGATGTTTTAACAACTTTAGTAGAAGTTTATGAACAAAAACATTATCCTATAGATCCTCCATCTCCCATCGCCGCAATTTTATATTATTTAGAAAGTAGTAATCAGGGAATAGCTGATTTTATTGAAAATTTGAAACGTCACGGAGTAAGTGAGGAAATAATTAATTTAGCCTTAAAGGAAATGACTAATTAATGATCTTATGTTAAACCTCACCAAAATTCAAACCCTAGCTCAAGAATACAGTCCTCAAGAACTTTTTGCAGCATTAGTATGGCAGCGTCGCTTTAATCAATTTGACGGGGAAGAAGTTATTCAGGATCTTATTCAAAATTCCCATTTATGGGCAAGTTTTATATTTACAAAACCAATTTTTGCACCCGATGAACATGGTTTAAGTTTTGGTGGTTTGGTTGATACTTTATTAGCAATGGCTAATTATCGCCCCATGCCAGAATCAAGTATGATTCATTTTATAGCTTATCCTGGGGATACTTTATACATTTTGACAGAGAATCAAGATACTATAGTTTCTCAACTTTTAGATTTGGGTAAAAAATGGCGTGCAGATTCAGTAGATATTACTGATGGTAATAATGAAGAGTATGGTTTTCGACTTCAACGTAGGTTGCGGATGCGATTAGAAGGGGGTTTAGAAGGTGAATCTTTTTGGGAACAGCGAGATGGTGTAGTGATTGCTTATTGGTGGGATTAAATCGTTATTCAAATATCATAAATTGAACGCAGATAAACGCAGATAAACGCAGATTTTTGTAAAAATATCCTGTAAATCTCGTAATTCTGGATCTCCTGATTCTGACAAAATAACCATATCTTTAAACTGCAGCAATCGCACAAACCTGTAAACCTACAGGAGTGTTAATAATTATAGATTCTACACCAAAAACCTCAGCAATATTATCTGATGTTAACACATTTTCTGGTGTCCCAACTTCCCAAAGTTGCCCTTGTTTTAATAATGCAATTCTGGAACTATAACGAGCAGCTAAATTTAATTCATGTAACACTGTGACAATAGTTAGTTGTTGTTGAAGATTGAGATTTTTGAGTAATTCTAATAACTGTAATTGATAATTGATATCTAAATAAGTAGTCGGTTCATCTAATAATAAAACCTTGGGTTCTTGTGCCAAAGCTAAAGCTAAAAAAGCCCGTTGTCTTTCACCTCCTGAGAGATTTTCTACCAGGCGATCGCCAAATTTTTCAAGTTGTGTTTTACTAATAGCAGATTCTACAATTTCCCGATCATTTCCTGTTAATTCCCATTGCCACCATTGTTGATGAGGAGTTCTACCCAAACTCACTAATTGACGCACAGTTAAACCAGCGGGAACAGGTTGTTGTTGAGGTAAAAGTGCCAATTTTTGGGCAACTAAATTAGGGGGTTGAGAATGAATAGCTTTACCATCAAGTAAAACCACACCATCTTGAGGTAAAAGAATACGACTAACTAACTTTAATAAAGTAGACTTACCCGAACCATTAGCACCAACTAAACTCAACCATTCACCTGTTTCTAAAGATAAATTTACCCCTTTAACAATGGGTAAAACAGTATAACCACCAGAGAGATTTTCTAATTCTAAAGGCATAATTAACAAGTCAAAAGTCAAAAGTCAAAAGTCAAAAGTCAAAATTAAAGAAATTATCAACCCTGTCACCTGTCACCTTCTATAATTTACCTAAACCTCCTGCACGACGATAAAGTAACCAAATAAACAGAGGAGAACCCAACAAAGCTGTTACCGAACCAACAGGAAGTTCCACCGTACCCAGTCGCGCTAATAAATCAGCAAACATCAATAACCAAGCACCAGCAACAGCAGAAAAAGGTAAAACAAAACGGTTATCAGTACCTACCATTAAGCGTACAGCATGGGGAACAAGTAAACCCACAAAACCAATTAAACCAGCAATACTCACAGCACCAGCAGCTAATAAAGTGGCCACACCACCAATTAATAAACGAGAACGCAATAAAGAAACACCCAAACCCACAGTTAACTCATCACCCAAAGCCAAAACATTGAGCGATCGCGCTAACAAACAACCAGCAAATAAAGCTAAAATAATATAAGGACTAGCAGTAGAAATTTCTTGCCAACCGCGACCATTCAAACTACCAACCAACCAACTTAAAGCAATTTGTACCTGTCCATCTTCTGCCATTAATAATAACGTACTTTGCACAGAACCAAACAAAGCACTAACAGCAACTCCGCCCAAAATTAACTTTTCTACAGAAATTCCACCCCCAGAACGACCCAAAAAAATTACAAGTGCGGAAGTTAAAATTGCCCCCAACCAAGCAGCGAAAGGAATAGCAATTGGGAACACCTGTAAAACAATCATAATAATCACAATTAACCCAGCACCGGCAGAAATTCCCAAGATAAAAGGGTCAGCCAAACTATTACGCAACATCCCCTGTAACAGTGCGCCAGACATACCTAAAGCCGCCCCTACAACCATCGCTGCAATAATTCTCGGAAGTCGTAAATCCCAGAGAATAGTTTGTTTAATGGGGTCGCCTTCTCGTAGTAATGCTTGGTAAAAATCAACAAGATTGAAATTAACAGCACCTTGGGAAAGAGAGATAAAAAAAGTCAATCCCAAAGCACCAACCAGAAAAATAATAGACCAGAATAGACGATGTTTAGTAAATAAACTCTGCATGGTTAGTAGTAATAACTTTAGTTATTTTAAATTTTACAATAAGGTATCAACCTTTAAAAATGAACACATTAAATAATCATATTCATATTTTAAGACAGGTTAGGTATTACCGGAAAGATCATAAAATTAGCCTAATTTAACAGATATTAGAGATTTTTACTTACTGACAGGGAATACTAAAATTAGATTCCTTCTCACATCCGAGCAAACTTATACCAATATGGACTGGACAACACCATTAAAAGCCCAACAGACAGATTTTATTCAAAGACTGAAATCTAGTGACTTCCTGCATTGTGACAAACAAGGCCAGCATAGTGAATTAACTATCATCTCTGGAGAGAGGTTAAAGCAATTACGGGATTTTTGCTGGGAGATGGTGAAAAAGTATAAACCCAATGACCCGAAAAATTACTTTATCAACAACATGAAGGGAAAACTGGGTGAGGAAGTTGTCAAAACCAGATTAGGTAATTTTGTCACAGAAGTTGACTATGAAAAGCGTGTTGGTGGTGATGGAAAAATTGATTTTACCCTAACATCTGACCCAGAAGTGGGTATTCAAGTAAAAGCCCGTAATGGTAAATTTGATGAAATTAAATGGACAATTAGCCAAGAAGAAATTGAAAAAAATGCGGTTCTCGTTTGTATTTTAATTCAAGAAGAAGTGAGTGAAGCTCAAACAGAATACAATTTGATTTTGGCGGGATTTTTACCAACTAATATGATTACATCTGTGAATGGTAAAGCCTTGGTAGGGATAGATGAATTACTTTATTCTGGGGGTTTACGTAGTTATTTAGAAGTTTGTAAATTATCCCAACCTAGCTACTATATCGGTCTTGGTAATGATTGTTTTACACAAAAAGATTATACAGGTGCAATTGGTAACTATACTAAAGCATTGGAATTAAATTCTCAACTGGTTAGAGCATATTTACTGCGTGGTCTTGCTTGTCATGAGTTAGGAAATAGACTGGGTGCAATTGAGGATTACACCCACGTAATTAAGACCATTCCTAACAGTTATCTTGTTTACAGGATTCGTGGAGTTGCTTATTTTGAGCTAGGAAATAACAAGAGTGCAATTAAGGATTATACCCAAGCAATTAAGATTAATCCTAACGATTACCTGACTTATAGTGTGAGAGGTCTTGCTTATTTTAAGCTAGGAGATGACAATAGCGCAATTGCAGATTACAATCAAGCTATCAAGATGAATCCTAACGCTGATAATACCTACTATAATCGTGGTCTTGCTCAGTATTGTTTGGGATATGAAGAAGAAGCAATTGAGGACTTTCAGAAAGCAATGAATATCTATAAGTATACGGGTAAAGAAACAGAATATGAATATGCTTGTAAGCAAATTATTCTTCTTAATAAGTGGACTTCTTTCTAGCTGAAAAAATAAATAAAATTGTAGGTTTGCTGTTGAAAATCAAGTAAAGATAAATCAATGTTGGGTTTCATTACTTCAACCCAACCTACATATAAATTACGCCACCTTTAAAGAATTACCTAAAACCTGCGGTTCGGGAAGAGGTTCACCATCTTCTAGACATGATTCTACTAACATTTCTAACACTTCCTGAGCATTTTTTAAAGCCTCCTCGTAAGTTTCCCCATGTGTACAAGGCTGCATAACATTAGTAAAATCAGGCAGTGAAACTACATAACATTTATCTTCCTCAGACCATTGAATAATAATCGTATATTTCATTCGCATAAATTTAACTAACTGATTCAAAAAACGTAGCCGGCGAAATATGAAAAAACTCAGAAAGTTTATGAATATGATCAACAGTTAAAGGACGGTCTTTCCTCAACACTTCAGATAAAATTGCCTCAGTTTCAAAAATAGGAACTAAGTCATTTTGCTGCACATTAAATTCATCCATAAATGCTTGCAGTAACTCCACACCATAAATATCTGGTATGGTATTGTGCTTTTCTTCGTACTCATAAACTAGAGTACCTAAAACATCTAAATAATCTTCCTCATCAGGAGTTAATTCACCTTTATCAATCAAAAAATTGATAACCTTTTGTGTAGCCAAAAATTCCTCCTCAGAAGTAATGGGACGAGGGGGGAAAGATTTAAGTAATTCTATATAAGCGTTGTTATTACGTATTCCAAGGGTCATTTTTCCAGTCCTCTTTATCATATTCTGCATGGGTGAGGACATGACGGATAAAAACTTTTTGAGAATTGTACTTTACCAGCACAATAAGCCTATAGTTATTACCGCCAATGTTAAAAACAGTGAGATTACCAACTTGATCAGCAGAAGGAAAACTTTGACGTAACTCTACAAAATTTTGCCATTCAGCTTTTAATGTAATTTTATACCATGATTGCAAGCTAGTTTGTGAATTAGGGTGCTTTTCCCAAAATTCTGAAAGTGTCCGTCGAGTGATAATGTGCATAAATATTTACTTCATAAATCCTACCTTCAACTTACAAGTAACGACATCCTAACCCAAACACAATAGTTTTCTCACAAATATCAAAATTTCTCTGAAATACTCTTCCCTTCGCTTCCTTCGTCCCTATCCCTGACGGGACGCTACGCGAACGTGGTTCTTTCCTCTGCGTCCTCTGCGTCTCTGCGTGAAATAAAAACTACAAAACCTCCAAAACCCGACCCACATCAACCAAAGTATTCGCGCACAAAATACCCGAAGCAGCAACAGCAGGAACACCAATACCCGGTAACGTACTATCACCAACCCGATACAACCCCTCAATTGGCGTATACATACCTGGAAACATCCCCTGATCCGCAGCAATAGCGGGACCATAAGTACCCCGATAACGCCGTAAATAACCAGCATGAGTTAAAGGAGAACCAACCAACTCCAACACCACCCGCTCCCGAATATCAGGGATAACACGCTCTAAAGCTCGGTATAAAATTTCGCCCTTTTCTTTTTTTACGAGTTTCATAATTATCATCCCGTTCCCAACCCGCAAAAGGTTCTAAAGTATAAGCGTGAACTACATGATGTCCTGGTGGTGCTAAAGAAGCATCCCAAACACTAGGAATAGAAATCATACAGGTATTTCCAGGCACAGTAATATCTTGCTCAGAATTATGTACCACAACATGATGACCAGTTAAATTTTCCAAACCATCAGCTTTGATTCCTAAGTGTAAGTGCATAAAACTTTCAACTAATGGTGTATCTAAAGCAACTTTTTTATAACTTGCGGGCAAATCTTCAGAGTGTAGTAAATTATTATAAGTATCCCAAAGAGTCGCATTAGAAATAACTATAGATGCTTTTAAAATCTCACCATTCCGTAATTTCACACCTACAGCTTTTCCCCCTTCCACCAAAATCTGTTCAACATGACAATTTAACCGCAACTCACCACCAAAACGCTGTAAACCCCTCACTAAAGCATCAACAATCGCCTTACTACCACCTACTGGATATAAGGCGATTGTTG
>RDXV01000179.1 GCA_004292695.1 Nostocales cyanobacterium
GCCATTGCAGAGCATCTAAATAAGGCATTAATCCTGGCTGATAGAGAAGACAGCGGTGTAGTTGAGTTTCCATACTATAGAAGATCCCAAAAATCAATTAGGTGAACAGGCAAAGGTTCAGTATTTTTTTCAAAAAACCCAGAATAACATCAACAAATGTCAAGCAATGCAAAGGATCTTAAAGGAAAGTCAAGGAAATATCCTTTATGAACAACAAGATGCTAATTTGAATATATAACCTCAATGGTGTTGGGAGGAATTATCTGCAAGAAGCAGCCAGCCAAGAAAAACGGAACAAATGGAATGGCTGATGGCATTTTCAGAAGTTGTTTACATCTATCAGGAGCAAAGCTTCTACCAAGGCTGGCGAAAATATATACACATATACAGCAAGCCGATCACAGAAGAGAAAGAGCAACCACTTCTAGATTTGTAAAGTTTGCTCTCACTGAGATACACAAGAAAGCTAAAACTGATTTATCAAATACATCTTTTGAAAACCAAACCAATAGTCTGGGATAATTTAGACACCAGCACAGAGATTAACAAGCTCAATCAAAGCTAGAGGTACTTATAATTAAGATGCTGCAACTTAAAAAGAAATACAGAAGCCATAAACTCAAACCAGTTCAAAAATTGTCTTGGCGGCATTGATAAAACTTACCGCAAACTCTGTTCATACAAACACATTCACATCACACCAAAATATAGAGCGGGAGAGTTTACATGAAGCTTGTAATTCACGGCAAAAATATTGAAATTACTGATGCTATCCGCGAATATGTGCATCAAAAAATTGAGAAAGCAGTTAATCACTTCCAGAACATAACAAACGAAGTGGATGTGCATTTGAGCGTAGCTCGCAATCCCCGAATCAGTACAAAACAAGCGGCTGAAGTGACTATTTACGCAAATGGAAACATCATCCGGGCGGAGGAAAGCAGCGAAAATTTATATGCAAGTATTGACTTGGTAGCAGATAAAATTGCGCGTCAACTACGGAAGTACAAAGAAAGAAGACAAGATCACAAAACCCAACCCATACCAACAAACGAAGCGGTAATGCCTGAACCAGTGGCAGACTTAATAGGCGATCGCACCCCTGAACTACCAGGAGAAGTAGTCAGAACCAAGTATTTTTCTATGCCTCCCATGACACTTGCAGAAGCACAAGAGCAACTACAACTGGTAGGCCATGACTTTTATATGTTCCGTAACGTGGAAACAGGAGAAATCAACGTTATATACGAACGCAACCACGGTGGCTACGGAGTAATTCAACCCCGCAACCCCAACACCAACGGTAACGGTAACGGTAACGGTAAAACCGCCAAAGTTGCAGTACCCGAAAAATCTAGTGTTTGATTTTAGTTTTGGGCATGGGGCATTGGGCATTGGCAAGATGAATAACCCAATTACCCATTACCAATTACCTAGCAGTTAACTGTTTTAAGGTTTCCTCAACGTGACCTGAAAAGTTGAACATAGAATCAAACACATATTGAACAACTCCGCTTTGGTCAATTACGTAAGTAACCCGGCCGGGAATAAAACCAAAAGCGGTAGTTGCACCGTACAACTTGCGTACCTTATCGCCTTGATCACTTAAAAGTGTGAAAGGTAAATTGTGCTTACTTGCAAACTGCTTGTGAGATTGGCTAGAATCTCCACTGACACCAATCACCTCAGCACCCGCAGACTTAAACACTTCATATTGATCTCGAAAAGCGCAAGATTCCATAGTACAACCGGGGGTGTCGTCTTTAGGGTAAAAATAAAGGACGACAGCCTTTTTACCGCGAAAATCCTGTAAACTCACCATCTTACCGTTTTGATCAGGTAAGTTAAAATCTGGTGCTGTATCTCCTACTTTTATAGCCATATTCAAAAATTCAACATCTATAAATTTGGTGCTTAATAAAATTTTACCGGAACTGGGGAGAGTGGGGTGATGGGGTAATGGGGAGAAATATTTATATTCTGACTCCTGACTCCTGAATTCTGACTCCTGAATTCTAAATTCTAAATTCTAAATTCTAAATTCTCAATATGCGTTTAACTTCCCTTGATGTTTTTCGTGGTATTACCATTGCCGGTATGATTCTTGTCAACATGATAGGAGTAGCAGCGGATAAATACCCTGTTTTAGATCATGCTGCTTGGAATAGTTACACACCCACAGATTTAGTATTTCCTTTTTTTCTGTTCATTGTTGGTGTAGCAATGACCTTTTCCTTATCAAAATACACCCCAGAAAATAAACCCACCAAAGAAGTTTATATAAGGATTTTTCGCCGTGCAGCTATTCTCTTTATTTTAGGAATTTTACTCAATGTTTTCTGGAATAAAGGAGTTTGGACATTTGATTTTAGTAATGTACGGTTAATGGGAGTATTGCAAAGAATTAGTTTAAGTTACTTATTTGCATCCTTAATAGTTTTACAATTGCCCAAAAAAAGCCAATGGATATTAGCAGGGTTTTTATTAGTATTTTATTGGTTAACAATGATATTAATTCCTGTTCCTGAATATGGCGCAGGAGACTTAACCAGAGTAGGTAATTTTGGGGCATTTATTGATAGATTAATTATTCCCAAACAACATTTATATAAAGCTGATGAATTTAATTTCATGGGAGATCCTGAAGGTTTATATGGGACAATAACTGCTACAGTTAGCGTATTAATTGGTTATTTTGCTGGGGAATGGATTAAAGATAAAGAACAACCCGATTCACAAACAAGCATGGATTTAGTATTATTTGGGTTGTGTTGTTTAGTAATTGGCATAATTTGGGATGTAGCTTTTCCTATTAATAAGAAACTGTGGACAAGTTCTTATGTTTTAGTTAGTAGTGGTTGGGCGTTAATGTTATTAGCCGCTTGCTATGAATTGATAGAAGTGAGATTAATTAAACGCTGGAGTAAACCATTTGAAATTATGGGTTTAAATGCCATTGCTTTATTTGTCGCCTCAGTCATGTTAATTAAAATTACTGCAAAATTCCAACTGGGTACAGGTGACAGTGCGATCAGTATTTACAATTGGATTTATCAAAATTTGTTTGCATCTTGGGCGGGAACTTTTAATGGTTCATTTTTATTTGGGGTTGTTACACTTTTATTGTGGTATGGTGTGGCGGTTTTAATGTATAGGAATAAGTGGTTGATTAAAGTGTAAATTCCATGTATGAAGGCGTAAAGACAATATAAAAACTCTACGCCTTTGGATGAGATATATTAATATTTATATTAATCTTTAGGTTCTCCTTGGACGTTTTACACCACCAGGACGTTTTACACCAAATCCATACATATAAATTTCAGGCATATTCACCCGCTGATCTGACCTGATTTCAATAATTCCTAAATTTAGCAAATATTGTATAATCTCTTCTGGATGAGAAACAGGTGGTTGTTTTTCTATTTCTTCACGCCATCTGGTATTTTCTATCTTCTCTAAAAATATTTCTTTGACGACAGGAACTTTTAAACCATTTAAGCTATTTTTTAAAGGTTCTAACCAAGGGTACTCATCTAATAATTCGATAATTCTATCATTAGAAGTCTCTACAAGTGCGCCCTGTAAATCAGAAGGGGTTAATAAAGTATCTTTGGGTAAATTTTTTGGATTAAATTCTCCGAGTCTGCGGGTTGCTGCGAATGAAAACAACTTTAAAAATGATCGTGGGTAAATTTTGCCTCTAGCATCTTTGAGATGATTAGGTATCCAAGAATATGTTTTACCCTTTCTTGGATTATCGCCCATATAATTACCAATCATTCTACTGATCATAAATTCCTGAAGTAATGTATCATCAGTTATGGTTATTCCCAACGGACTGTTAGTTTCTGTAAAAAACTGTGGTGATATCCGCAAATAATCAACCATTTCTGGATCAGAATTTGCTAATCTCTTAAAAAGAAGTTGATATAACCAAGGAGTATTCCAATCTAAATTAATTTGGTAAGATTTTAACTTAGAAGCATCTGGAAAACTTAAAAAGTCTTCTCTAAAAATATCGGTACGTAAAAAAATCTTAGGTCTGATTCTTTCCCAACGTCGCCATTTATCTAACCAAAAAGCTAAGAGTTCACGAATAGGAAAAGCTAATTGATTATATGAAGATACTAACCTATCTAATTCATCATAGGTGATAAATAACCATTCATCGGCTTTAATTAATTGTTCATCTAATAAATCTAAAGCATAGTTAATTTTTTCTAGTTCTTTCTGTACCAAAGGAAACCAAGTAGATAATAAAGGTAATTTATTAATTAGTAATTCACGAAGTTCTAAAGGTATTTCATCAACCCAAGCAGTCTTTAAAACTTCTTTATTTTCACTCAAAACCCTTCCTAAAATTAAACCAATCCAAAATGCACGCCAATCTTCTTTAGTAGCATTTTGCATTTTTGCTTCTATACTTTCCAGGGTAGGAAAGGTTTTTTCCTGCTGTCGAGTACGTCCAAAAGCAGCCACCCATGTTGTTTTTTCTAAATCATCTATAGCTCTAATTCGTAATTTCTTTACTAATGTATCCCGTCCTGATGGTATAGCTAATAAACGAAATAATTCTGTTTTACCTACACCCTTTGCACCTAAAATCAAAAGAGTATTTTTTTCTAAAACTTGACGATAGTTAGGAATGGGTAGAAAGTTCTTCAGGAAAACAGCATCATCATTACTTTCCTGTTCTGCGGTTGCTTGTATACCAGCCACTAATTCTAGCAATCTTTGTTTATCAAAATTACTCATATTATTTACACTTGTGTTTTGTTAAATTTGTTAAAATTCTTGTTAAACCTTAGACAAAGCCTTTCAGCAATTTTTTGATAATCTTCATTAGTCATCAAATCTACAAGTTGTCGCAAACGATCAGATTCTTCTTCACTTTCATCACTAGGGAATAAAGTAATATCTCTTTGTAAGTCATCTTGTAAAGGCAGTATAATAGGTGTGAAAGGTGCATTGATATCATCAGGATTTGGCACATCTTCACCTTCATAGTAGTAATTATTTTGAAAAGCTAGATACGCCTTATCTTTAAATGCTTTTAATTCTTCATTTCTTCTACCACTACCCAAGCCAGCAGGAGCCATAGCATGAACTAATAATACAGGTAATTGTTCTTCTTCTGATGCTAATGGTCGAGATAAACGACGAATAACATGAGTTAAACCAGCCCAACTTTGCCGCGATTCTCTACCAAATATCACTGCGGCGTGAGATAAATCAGTTAATGCTAATCCCCCAATATCATGAAATCCTGCTCTAGAATCTAATAAAATAAAATCCAGAGGTTTAACAGCACTTTCTAGTTCTCTTAACATTCCCTTAAAAGTTTCAGGAATATCATGATCTACTAAATTCTGAAAATCAAGCCTTGCTAATTTTTCTAAGTAATTAGCATCTACATTTCCAGCAGGTAATAAATATAGTTGTTCTCCTGAGTTTCCAATTAATAGCGGGTCATTAATTTGTAAAATATCATTTCTTAAAGTCCAATCTCTATTTTGAATTTTTTTCTCTAATAAATAATCAATAACACCATAATTTACTGAATTATCTTGAAAAAATACCGTAGATAAACCAGGTGCTTCTAAATCCAAATCTACTATAGCTACTCGGTGTCCATTACGAGCTAAAGTAAGTGCAGTAGCGACTAACGCTGTACTTCTACCCACACCACCTTTAAATGAGAAAAAAGTAACAATTGCTGGTTTACGTCCCTGATCAACAAGTTGTATTTTCCAAGGAGGATTACCTGAATTTTGATTAGTCCATGTCTGTTTAGCAATATGACGTTCTAGTACATACCAATGAGGCGATATATCATCATCATTATCATCCCATTCAGCAGCTATTCTTTCATTTTTAATGGTATCAATTAGAGCTTTATAACCATCTTTTTCACCTTGTGGCAACCAAATATCTTCTCCATAATAAGAACCGAGTTTTTGCCGTAAGTGTTGTTTTAATTTATCTATTTCTGTTGGTTCAAGTCTAATGTTTTCCTTTGGTTCAAGGAAAAGCCGAATTTTACCATAAATATCACGAATAATAGTTATAGATGCTAAATTTGGTTTCAATCCAGATTCAATATCTGATTCTGTAAAACATTCTTGTACTTTGTCAAAAGTATCACCAAAACTAATCATTATTTTCTAAAGTTCTTCACTGCTAATTTTACCATCTAAAACCAGTTTTGGTATAATTTCCTGATAAATTTCTTCTGCTCTATTAACTGCTTCCTCAGCTTGAGTTTGATTCCAAATTTCTGATTTATAATAGCGTCTTTCTGGATGATTTTGATCTAATACAGTTCCCATTGTTCGATCAGATGGCAATTGCATAAGTACAGGATATATCACTCGTAATCTATCCATTGCTGTACCTTGAAGTTCTGTTAAATCATGGCCATACTTTTTAACGGCTTTTTTACCTTCAGGAATATATATTTCTACTAATACTTTAAATGAGCATTCAACGACATAACCCGCAAGATATACAGCATTATCCCATCGTTGTTTATTTAACAATATTTTTGCATCTTGTAAATGTCTAGCTGCTGCTTGTGTAAAAGACTCTTTTAACAAAACTACTCCTCACTAATAAAGAATAAAAGTTAGTCCGCATTTGCGGACATTTACTTAACAAAATCCCTACATCAACTAAACCCCAACCTCCACATTTTCCAAAGCTGCAACCTCATCAACCACCCGCCAAATTTCCTGTAACATTGCATCCAAACCAGAACGAGTGACAGCGGAAATAATGAAAACAGGAGCAAAAGCAAGATGATTTAATTCTAAAGCCAAAGCATCTAAATCAACACTTTCCCTATCCACTGCATCAATTTTATTTAAAGCAATAATTTGGGGGCGTTTTTCTAAACCTCTACCGTAGGCTTTTAATTCTGATTGAATAGTATGATAATCAGCAATTACATCTTCACTGGTTGAATCAATTAAATGTAATAAAACCCTGGTTCTTTCAATGTGACGTAAAAAATCATGACCTAAACCAGTACCATGAGAAGCACCTTCAATTAAACCAGGAATATCCGCAAATACAGTACCATCACCAGTGGGTTTTTTCACTACTCCCAAATTAGGAACAAGAGTAGTAAAAGGATAATCAGCAATTTTGGGACGTGCAGCAGACAAAGAAGAAATTAAAGTAGATTTACCTGCATTTGGTAAACCAATAATTCCCACTTCTGCTAATAATTTCAACTCTAAACGGATAACTTTCCTCTCACCTTCTAAACCAGGAAGTGCATATTCTGGGGCGCGGTTACGGTTACTTAAAAAATGCTGATTTCCTAATCCACCTTTACCACCTTCTGCGACTCTGAAAATTTGTCCAGGTTCAATTAAATCACATAATAAAGCGTCCGTTTCCCCATCATAAACGGCAGTACCACAGGGAACTTCAATTATTAAATCTTTCCCATTTGCACCTGTACAATTATTTGGGCCACCACGTTCACCGTTATCGGCTTTAAACAGATGTTTATAACGGAAATCTAATAAAGTTTGTAGGTTAGTATCAGTGACAAAAATTACTGAACCACCTTTACCACCATTTCCACCAGAAGGTCCACCAGCGGGAACATATTTTTCTCTACGAAAGGCGACGATACCATCACCACCTTTACCGGCTTCTACTTCGATTATTGCTTGATCTATGAATTGCATAATTTAGTTATTAGTCATTAGTCATTAGTTATTAGTCATTAGTCATTGGTTATTAGTTATTCTTGTTTGGAAATTTTGCCAATAGATTTTAGATAGGCGTTTAATTGAGGTGCTAAGTCATTTATGGTAACTTTTAATTTGTTTACCTGTTCATCTGTTAATAGATTACGACTATACGCTCTTCTTAACCAGTGTTGAGTTTCATACAAAGAACCTCGCGCTATTCTAATAAAACGCCGATTTTCTGGATAACTTCCTCTTCCTACACCTTCTGCTATATTTGCACCAATACTATCTGCGGAACGGATCATCTGTTTACCTATTGTATTTTGCGGTAATGACTCCCATTCATGAACTATTTTCCAAATATCATCAGCTAATTTTTCCGACAGCTGATACACCCGTAGTTCCTGAAATCTCCCATTCCCCATGATCTTTCTCAACCAATAACTAATAACCAATAACAACTACTCAATTATCTCACTAAACCAACAACTAATGACTAATGACTAACAACTAATGACTAATGACTAAATATACTTTGAAACATCCTCCTCACATTCATCAGCAAGATAGGAAAGCGCCCGAAAACGTAAACCCACTAACTGTTCATAGAGTGGGTTAATTTTGCACATTGGGGGAATATGTACAATTTTGCGCCCAAATAATGTTACATCTCTTTCAAAAGGACACTGAGAAGGAATCATTTTACATAAAAATCTGGCAACTCTGGGATCATGAATCTCTAACCCGTCTAACCACTCCCGCATGGGATGAAGTAAATCTGGTAGCTGTATAGCGGTTTCTTGGTTATTATCAGGATCATCTAAAGTATGACGTAATGCTGTTAATGCTTTTGTATCTAGCTCTAATGCTTGACAAAACTTTTGTAATAGTTCGTCTTCACTGGGGGAATAAGTTCCATCGGCGATCGCCACCATCACCGCAGTCCGCAAAAAATTCTCCGCTGTTGCAGTACCTTTACCCAGTCCTACCGCTAATTCTTCTGGGCTAATTATCTCAAATTTCTGCAAATCTAAACCAGGGGCTAATTCATCCTTGGTAATACTGTTAATGATCTCTTTTTCCTGATCATCAAAATTACCATCCGCCCAAGCAACTGTTAGCAGTCCACGTAACCAAATCACTATTTGTTCGTTATCGTAGGGGGTTTGAACAGCATTTGTCATAAGAACTTACACCTCAAATTTTTCACAACCAATACTAAACTAGCTTAATCATCCATTTTGGGTTAAAATCCATTTTCAGAAATATCCACCATGAACCAATTAAACCAATTACTCACCTAAAAACTGATTGAGAATAATTTTTATCTGATGTAAAATTCTTATAATTAGATTTTTATAATCAGGATTTACCCATTACCCACTACCCATTACCTAATATATTATGTTTTTTTTCGGTATTGAACATGAAGTTGCATTTTTCAACCAAAATTGCGAATTTGCGGACTTTTCCCGGACAAAGTTTACTGATTTTCAACAAATAGTTGATAAATTACCTCTCTATCCAGATGACTATTCACAGTTACGGGTAGGTGATGCTAACATTCGTCAAAAGCGATGGTATATAGAAGGTTTTGAAAGATTCGCAGATTCAGAAGAAGTCATAGATTGTATAGGGAAAGGTATTGAAATTAGAACTACTATAAATTCTACTATTCAAGGTGCAATTGATGAATTAACCACAAGTTTTAATTTATTACGTCAAGTAGCCGCTGAGTTTGGTTTTTCACCGACATTAGTAAGTTTTAATCCCTACACCAGTGTATTTGAACCCAACCCCCCATTAAATGAATTTGAGATCAAACAATTACAGGCATATCCAGATGAACAAACCGCCCATATTTATATGGTTTCCTATGGTCCAGATTTGAATATTTCTATAGCCAATTTACCCACAGAAAAAGTAATTGATATCGGTAAAAAGTTAACTTATTACAGTCCTTATATTATTCCTTTTACCTACAGTTCACCGTTTTTGAATGGTAATTTATGGGAAGGTTTATCAGTGAGAACATTTATCAGAACTGGCAAAAGACCGGCAACATTAGTATTTGTAGAAAATGAAGAACAAGTAATTAAAAGTATCCCATCATTAACCAAAGTTGCCCGTATTCCTGCCGAAGTAGGAAGAATAGAATTTAAGTCCTGTGATAGTTGTGATGATTTTTCAATTTATGCTGGTTTATTGGCATTATTAAAAGGTCTAGCTTTAGATGAAAGTTTATCAGGAAGAGCAATTACACCAGATACAAATTTACATCAACTTTCTGCCAAGTTAGGATTTGATGATCCGGCAATTTTTACCCAAACTAAACAAATTTTAGAAGCTGCGGAAATTGCCCTTCAAGATGATCCTGATATTCAGTTTCTCCAACCTTTAAAAGATATTTTAGTCAGCAAGAAAACTAAATCTCATCAATTTATCGAGAACTTTAAAAAAGTAAATTCCATTGAACAAACACTGCAACAAACATATATTTAGTCATTAGTCATTAGTCATTAGTCATTAGTCATTGGTAAAACTCTTTTCTTCCCCTGCCTCCCCTGCTCCCCCTGCCTCCCCTGCCTCCCCTGCCTCCCCT
>RDXV01000035.1 GCA_004292695.1 Nostocales cyanobacterium
CTGACTCCTTGATCTCCTTGATCTCCTGACTCCTTGATCTCCTTGATCTCCTCTATCAGTTATCAGTTATCAGTTATCAGTTATCAGTTATCAGTTACACATTACCCACTACCCACTACCAATTTATGATATATACTTTACCAAATTCATCTAATAAAAACTTAGCAAATGTACGGCTAGAAATTCGTGCTTTGCAACCGCAATTGATAGAATGGAGGAGACACATTCATCAAAAACCAGAATTAGGTTTTCAAGAAAAATTAACAGCAGAATATATTACCCAAAAATTACAAACTTGGGGAATAGAACATCAAACAGGAATTGCAGAAACTGGTATAGTTGCTATTATCAAAGGTGAAAAATCTGGGGATGGTAAAGTATTGGGAATTCGTGCTGATATGGATGCTTTACCCATACAGGAAGAAAATCAGGTTTCCTATTGTTCTCAACATGATGGAGTAATGCACGCTTGTGGACATGATGGACATACAGCAATTGCATTAGGTACAGCTTATTATCTCCATCAACATCGTTATGACTTTAGCGGTACTGTAAAAATCATCTTCCAACCCGCAGAAGAAGGTCCTGGTGGTGCAAAACCGATGATCAAAGCAGGAGTGTTAAAAAATCCTGATGTTGATGCCATGATTGGTTTACACTTATGGAATGATTTACCTGTTGGTACTGTCGCGGTAAAACCTGGTGCTTTTATGGCGGCTATTTCTATTTTTAATTGTACAATTTTTGGTAAAGGTGGACATGGTGCGCTTCCCCATCAAACAGTTGATTCAATTATAGTTGCTGCCCAAATTGTCAACGCTTTACAAACTATTGTATCTCGTAATGTTAACCCTTTAGATGCTGCGGTGGTGACAATTGGGGAATTACACGCAGGTACAAGAATGAATGTGATAGCTGACACTGCAAGAATGAGTGGATCAATTAGATATTTTAATACTGATTTACGGGATGTTTTTGAAAGTAGAATTGAAGAAATTATTGCCGGAATTTGTAAAATTCATGGTGCTACTTATCGCCTAGATTATCAGAATTTGTATCCACCAGTAATTAACGATTCTGAAATTGCCAACCTGGTGAAAAATGCAGCGGAAAAAGTTGTAGAAACACCAGTTAATATTTTGCCAGAATATCAAATTTTAGGTAGTGAAGATATGTCATTTTTTCTGCAAGAAGTACCGGGATGTTATTTCTTTTTAGGTTCTGCAAATGCAGAGAAAAACTTAAATTATCCTCATCATCATCCTAAATTTGACTTTGATGAAACAGCTTTAGTAATAGGAGTAGAGATGTTTGTGAAATGTGTGGAGAAATTTCTAAATTAAATAAATAAATTAAATAAATAAATTAAATAAATCTAAAATACTGTGACTTTTGTCAACCCTAGAACCCTGACTTCTTGGATTAACTTATTATTTATTGATGAGAGAGAAGAAAGAAGTCGGGGATTTTATCGTTAAATAGCTCAAAATAAAATCAGATTATGCAGTATAATAGTGTAATAGTCACCATTGCTACGGTGAACTTGGAGAATTTGGTGAAATTCTATATTCAGTTATTAGGACAAGAACCAAAAAAACTGATTCCTAAAGTTTATGCTGAATTTGAAGTTTATGGTTTAATTTTAGGAATTTTTAAGCCTAAAGCAGATCACGAAATGGAATTTACTACCAATAACAAAAGTCCCTTGAGTTTATGTATAGAAGTAAAAGATTTAGAAAAGGCGATCGCCCAGATTACAAATTTAGGATATCCCCCACCAGGTGAAATTAAAACAGCATCTCATGGTCAAGAAATTTACGCTTATGATCCAGACGGAAACCGTCTAATTTTACATCAAAGTCGTTAATAGGGAATAGGGAATAGGGAATAGGGAACAGTAAAAACTGATAACTGATAACTGATAACTGATAACTGATAACTGATAACTGATAACTGAAAAAAATGTCAATAAATCAAAACTACAAATTAAACGTCATTCAATGGTATCCTGGACACATCGCTAAAGCTGAGAAAAATCTTAAAGAACAGCTAAAAAGAGTAGATGTAATTTTAGAAGTGAGGGATGCGCGGATACCTTTAGCTACCCATCATCCCCAAACTAATGAATGGGTAGGAAGTAAATCAAAAGTATTGGTAATTAACCGTTTAGATATGATTTCCCCCCAGTTGCGATCACGGTGGGTAGAATGGTTTAAAAGCCAAAATGAAGTAGCATATTTTACAAATGCCCAACATGGTCAAGGTATACAGGCGATCGCCAAAGCAGCCCAAGCTGCGGGTATAGAAATTAACCAACGACGCAAAGATAGAGGAATGTTACCCAGGCCAGTGCGTGCGGTAGTAATAGGATTTCCCAACGTGGGAAAATCAGCATTAATTAATCGTTTATTAGGAAAAAGAGTAGTAGAAAGTGCTGCACGTCCGGGAGTAACTCGTCAATTAAGATGGGTAAGAATATCAGAACAATTGGAATTATTAGATGCACCTGGTGTCATACCTTCCAGATTAGAAAATCAAAAAGCAGCGGTAAAATTAGCGATTTGTGATGATATTGGTGAAGCATCCTATGATAATCAATTAGTAGCTGCGGCCTTTGTAGACATCATCAATGAACTATTAGAAACTCATGGTAATTTATTACCATCAAACCCACTATTGGAACGTTATAAAATTGACTCCATCATTCATACAGGTGAAACCTACTTACATCTGTTAGCAGAACATCGTTATCAAGGTGATATAGAGAGAAGTGCAAGAGCATTAATTACCGATTTTCGTAAAGGACTTTTAGGTTCAATACCTTTAGAAGTTCCAGCATTTTAATCTAGTAATTGGATATTAACTACACTTGAATATACTTACCTCTGATCTTAAAAATTAACATAGTTATCGAGGTAAATATAATCCCTAGACATAAATTCTTCCAACTCAGATTTTTATGATTCACATTAACCAAAATTATCTCTAAAACTAGAGAAGGTAAGAATAAAGCAATAGGAATAAACACCCTAGAAAAAGTGGCGCGATTTTGAGCAAAAAGATTAAGAATAGCTAAACCAGCACCCAAAGGAATAAAAGTGAGAGCATAGTAAAAAACTTTTTGATGAAATGGGATTAACTCTAGTAAATTCAATGAATAAAAACGTTGTATTTTATCCATATAAACCTGAATAGTTCCTCTGGAATAGGTGATAATAAGTTGATGGAAATTTGTATCTTGAAAAATGCCTGGTATTTGTATTTGTAAATCTGCGCCATTTTCTCCTGTTAATGGTGTTCTTAACCTTAACTCCAAAGACTTTTGATATTGTGAAATAGTCAAATTACGTTCTAACACATTACCTGATATTGAGATAATTCTAGCTGGTCCAGTTTGTTGAAGTTTATCAGTAGCAAGAGTCGTGATCATGGTAAACTCTGACTTATGGCTAAGACGTTGACTCAATGTTTTTACAGGTAATCTTGTTGTTAACCATTGACGGGAATTAAGCAAAACACCTTGACTAGAATTGATAATTTTAGGTTGTCCAACCCAGATTAATTCTGATGAATTTCCAGTATTATCCAGATAGCAGCAGCTAGAACTAAATTGATAATTAGCGATTAAATTATTTCCTAAATTAGTAAAATAATTAGTATTTGATAGAGCTTGTTGAGCTTCATAGGGAGACATTGCTCTTTCAGTAATATAAAGATTTTTTATGTATCCCTGCCAAGGACGATTACCAACCGCTTCATTACCAATTAGTAGAGGGAAATTCACATTCCAATTACTTAAATTAGTTGTACTTTGCCAAAAAATAGAAATAACTAATGTTAAAGCAAAATATGCCAGAATAAATACAGTAATCCGTTGATTAGATAACTGAGACCTGCTAGATGTAAATTGAGAAACCCGGACATTTAAAAATTGATAATTCCAGATATAAAAACACAATAATCCTAAACATCCACCCAAGGTATTATTGACAATATCTTCGGGTGTGGGACTACGAGAAGGGAGAAATATTTGTAGAGTTTCCACAGTGAATGATAACCCAGCACTGAAAAGAAATATAATGATAACTTGCAAGCCTAAATGAATTGCCTGCTTTTGTAAAAGTCCAGCAAAACAAAAACCCAATGGCATAAATAATAAAACATTATTTAGTTGATCTTGAAAAAAGCTACTATGATTAAAGTTTAACCAAAAATCAGTAATTTTCCAGTCATGATCAAAATGAAAATTGAATGGTGACAAAGTAGCAATGGTAATTACTAATATACTTAATATCAGAAATATTAAATCCAGTAAATATACTTGGCAATGTCTAGTTTTTATTGCCAAATTTTTAACTTTTTTCATGAACACCTTTAATAAACACAGTCGTGAAGAGCTTATGGGTCTATGCTAACCAAAATTATAATTATAAATTTTATAAATATCATCCTTAATAAAGATCATCCTTAATTTTATAATAATGATCTTTTGTAATTCTGTATAAAAATGGGTGAAATAATCAGCATTCTAGAACGTATAATTCATAATGTTACTGGATATACACATTTTGACTGTCTATGGGTAAGACTATAAAGAATAAAATATGCAAGTTTTTATCCCTAAGTATGTTATATTAGTGATCTATTTAATCAAATACTCTTTGTATAAAAAATGTTTTATTATCTATACTGGTATTTATACTTTAAACAGTCAATATCAGTAATGATGAAGAGTTTTAGCAGTATTTACACCATAGAACAGAGTAAAAATTATTTTGTATCTATAGGGTCTTCACTCTCAGTAAAATTACTGAATATGTAAATATTCCGATCTGTAAATCTTAGATAGTTAGAATTGTTGCGTGTATTTCTCATTTCCAATATAGATGTATTACGTTCATGACTCAACTTACTTTAGTCCTCACAGAAGGTAATACTGAAACAGAGATTTCAGTGAAGCAGGATGTATTTATAATTGGTCGTTTACCAGACTGCGACTTGTTTTTACCTTTTGGCGGAATTTCGCGCAGACACGCCCGTATTGTCAAAAGTAGTAGAGGTATATGGACAATTGAGGATATGGGAAGCAAGAACGGTACACAACTTAATTATAATTCTGTGACTACTCCCCAAGAACTACATGATGGTGACGTGATCTTATTGGGTAATGTAACTTTAACAGTAGATTTTACAACTGATGTAGAAACACCTTATTCTCAATACTTAAAAAACCCAGAAACCAACAGCCAAGCAGTAACAATTCTGCGAGATGTCCAAGAACTACAACAACAATGGATAGAAGCAAGTGGTATTCATGGTAAAAATAATAAAGAAAAAGCAATAGCCCGTTTAAAAGACTTAGTAGAAATAGCTAAAAATCTCTGTGCGGCTGCTTCCATTGAAGAAATATTTTCTCAAGTCCAACAAGTCGTATTTCGTTATATTGATGGTATAGAAAGGTTAGCATTATTAATTGATGTTGATAATTCTGGGACTTTACAATTAATTAATTCAGCAATTAAAAATAACAGTGAACAAATAGAATTACCCAGTGATGGTAGTTGGATTAGTAGGAGTATTTGTCAAAAAGTATTTACCGAAAAAGTAGCTATTCAGAGTGCAGATACCCGTTCTGATGAGAGATTTTCCTGTGAACAAAGTATATTAGTTAAGGGTATTATGAGTGCAATGGCTGTACCTTTGTGGGATGAAGATAAAGTAGTTGGAGTTCTTTATGGAGATGCTAATTTATATTCCTCCCATTGGGAAAATAATGGTGAAGAAGAACTAAGTTTTTTTTCAACCTTAGCTAATCTTGTAGCTTCTAGTGTGCAGCGTTGGTTATTAGCAGAGCGACTGAAAAATCAAGAAGTAATTCGTCAAAGGTTAGAACGTTATCATTCTCCCGCTGTGGTGCAGCAGTTAATCATAGCTAAAAGTTTTACTGATATTCGTTTACCACCAATTGAGAGAGAAATTAGTATTTTATTTGCAGACTTAGTAGGTTTTACAGAAATATCAGAACGCAAACAACCTACAGAAATTGCTGAATTGTTAAATAAACTCTTTGAGGAAATGTTAAAAGAAGTGTTTGCTAATGGTGGCACTTTAGATAAATATATTGGAGATTGTATTATGGCTTTTTTTGGCGCTCCTGAACCCCAAATAGATCATGCAGATCAAGCAGTTTCCACAGCTAAGGCAATGTTATCTCGTTTACAAGTTCTGAATGCTAGTAATTTTTGGGATGAACCCTTGCAATTACGAATTGCTATTAATAGTGGTAAAGCTATAGTAGGTGATGTGGGTAGTTCCCAAAGGTTAGATTATACTGCGTTGGGTCCAACAATTAATTTAGCGGCACGAATGGAACAAATTTGTCCTATTGGGGAATGTGTAATTAGTGAGGCTACTTATCATATACTTACCGAACAATCAGATTTTCAGTTGATGGGAGACCATCGCTTTAAAGGTATTGGGAGAGTAATTAAAGTGTATCAAACCAATATGAGTTTAAAGTAGATATTTAGCGGCTATATATTGGCGGTCAGCATTCAACAAATAAGCTAAAATTCTGGTTACAGATGCTATCTTGAATCTGTATGAAATTAAAAAGCTACCTGAAGTTATTTTTTAACGGGAGGTCAGGTAATGGCTATTGCTACCATTAACCCTGCAACTGGGGAAACTTTGCAAACCTTTTTACCCCTAGAAGATGGGGAAGTAGCCGCTAAATTGGAATTAGCACAGCGAACTTTTGAACAGTATCGGCAAACCAGTTTTCAAGAGCGATCGCAATGGTTACAACAAACAGCTAATATTCTCGACAAAGAAAAGGCTGATTTTGCCAAAATAATGACTCTAGAAATGGGAAAAACCTACAAATCTGCGATCGCAGAAGTTGAAAAATGCGCCCTAGTCTGTCGTTATTATGCTGAAAATGCCCCCGATTTTTTAGCCGATGTCACAGTTAAAACTGATGCTAGTCATAGTTTCATAAAATATCAACCATTAGGCATAATTTTGGCAGTAATGCCCTGGAATTTTCCCTTTTGGCAAGTTTTTAGATTTGCCGCACCAGCATTAATGGCGGGCAATGTAGGCTTACTCAAACACGCTTCCAATGTCCCCCAATGTGCCTTAGCCATAGAGGATATTATCACCCGTGCAGGTTTTCCCCCAGGAGTTTTTCAAACATTATTAATAGGTGGATCAAAAGTAGCCAATTTAATGGCAGATGATCGCATCAAAGCTGCAACCTTAACCGGTAGTGAACCAGCGGGAGCATCCCTAGCTGCTGCATCCGGTCAACACATTAAAAAAACAGTTCTAGAATTAGGAGGAAGTGATCCTTTTATAGTTTTAGAAACTGCTGAATTAGAATTAGCAGTATCTACCGCAGTCACCGCCAGAATGATCAATAATGGTCAATCTTGCATCGCAGCTAAAAGGTTTATTATTGCGGAAACAATAGCAGATAAGTTTGAAAAAATGCTCCTAGCAAAATTTCAAACTTTAAAAGTAGGAGATCCCTTTGCCGAAGATACAGACATCGGACCATTGGCAACAGTAGATATTTTTCAAGAATTAGATCAACAAGTGAAAATTGCTGTGGAAAATGGAGCTAAAATTATCATAGGTGGCAGTGCTTTAAAAAATCAACCAGGCAACTTTTACCAACCCACAATTATCAAAGATATACCTTTAAATCATCCCATAGCTAAAGAAGAATTTTTTGGACCAGTGGCATTATTATTTAGAGTTGCTAATATTGATGAAGCCATCAAATTGGCCAATGATATACCCTTTGGTTTAGGTGCAAGTGCCTGGACAAATAACGAACAAGAAAAAACCCGATTAATTGCAGAAATTGAAGCGGGAGCAGTGTTTATTAACAGTATGGTCAAATCAGATCCACGTTTACCATTTGGGGGTATTAAACGTTCTGGATATGGGCGAGAATTGAGTATTCAAGGAATACATGAATTTGTGAATATCAAAACAGTTTGGGTTAGTTAGGGGACTGGTGACTGGTGACTGGTGACTGGGGACTGGGAAGAAATATTTACCTCCTGACTCCTGACTCCTGACTCCTTGATCTCCTTATTTATTACTTTTGAGGAAATAAAATGAATACCGCTGAATTATTAGTACAGTGTTTAGAAAACGAAGGTGTAGAATACGTTTTTGGTTTACCTGGAGAAGAAAACTTACACGTTTTAGAAGCATTAAAAACATCATCCATCCAATTTATTACCACTCGCCATGAACAGGGTGCAGCATTTATGGCCGATGTTTATGGAAGGTTAACCGGAAAAGCTGGTGTCTGTCTTTCAACCCTTGGACCAGGGGCGACAAACTTAATGACCGGTGTAGCAGATGCTAACTTAGATGGTGCGCCCTTAGTGGCAATTACCGGGCAAGTGGGAACAGATAGAATGCACATTGAATCCCATCAATATTTAGATTTAGTGGCTATGTTTGCCCCGGTTACTAAGTGGAATAAACAGATAGTTAGACCAAGTATTACACCCGAAGTTGTGAGAAAAGCATTTAAAAGATCGCAAACAGAAAAACCTGGCGCGGTTCATATTGACTTGCCAGAAAATATCGCCGCCATGCCCGTAGAAGGTAAACCATTAAATAAAGATAGTAGCCAAAAAACCTATGCTTCATTTGCTAGTATTCGCGCTGCTGCTGCGGTTATTTCCCAAGCAGTTAACCCCATAATATTAGTTGGTAACGGAGCAATTCGCGCCCAAGCTAGTGATGCAGTCACTCAATTTGCTACCCAATTAAATATTCCCGTTGTTAACACTTTCATGGGTAAAGGTGTGATTCCCTATACTCATCCTTTAGCTTTATGGTCTGTGGGTTTACAACAAAGAGATTTTATCACCTGCGGTTTTGATAATACCGATTTAGTCATTGCCATTGGTTATGATTTAATTGAATTTTCACCTAAAAAATGGAATCCAGAAGGTAACATTCCCATTGTTCATATAGCAGCAACCTCCGCAGAAATTGACAGTAGTTATATACCCAAAGTGGAAGTAGTTGGCGATATTTCTGATTCTGTGAACGAAATTTTAAAAGTAGCAGATAGACAGGGTAAACCTAATCCCTACGCTATTAGTTTACGGGCAAATATTCGCGCCGATTACGAAAAATACGCTAATGATGATGGCTTTCCTATTAAACCCCAAAAATTAATTTATGATTTGCGTCAGGTAATGGGACCAGATGATATTGTAATTTCTGATGTCGGCGCACATAAAATGTGGATGGCTAGACATTATCATTGTCATAGTCCGAATACTTGCATTATTTCTAACGGTTTCGCTGCTATGGGAATTGCTATTCCTGGTGCTTTAGCAGCTAAATTAGTCTATCCAAATCGTAAAGTTGTCGCTGTTACTGGTGATGGTGGTTTTATGATGAACTGTCAAGAATTAGAAACAGCTTTGCGGGTAGGTACTGCTTTTGTCACCTTGATTTTTAATGATGGTGGCTATGGTTTAATTGAGTGGAAACAGGAAAATCAATTTGGTAAAGGTAATTCTTCGTTTGTCCATTTTGGTAATCCTGATTTTGTCAAATTTGCAGAAAGTATGGGTTTAAAAGGTTATCGTGTGGAGTCAGCAACGGATTTAATTCCTGTTCTTAAAGAAGCATTAATGCAAAATGTACCTGCGGTGATAGACTGTCAAGTTGATTATCGTGAAAATCGTCGTTTTACTCAAAAAGCAGGTGAGTTGAGTTGTGATATTTAGCATCATTATTTAGCTATTTTTTTAATCACCAGATCCCCGACTTCTGCAATTAATTGATTATTTATTAACAAGATGATCAAAGAAGTCGGGGATATTAATATCTAGACAACCCCTAATTATGATTTTTATTAAATAGCTGTTTAGCTTGATCATAAACTTGAATATCAATCAAAGCTATACCATTTTCTTGAGCATAGTTTTCTATTTTTTTCCGTGCGAAAGGACGTACAAAAAAAGGAATTTCCTTTACTTTTGCTTCTGCTTCCGTAGTCCATTTAATTTGTTCACTCATAAATATTTCGGCTTTAATTTACAGGTTTAGTGTTAATGGTAAAGACTTTGATTTACATTATCTTTTACGCCCAAAATAATTATAAATCAAAATCTTAGTTAAATAAAAGGTTGTCATTTTACATTTCTGCAAATGAGAAAGGTTTATTGATTAGAAACTGTTAAACTACAAACCCGCTGTAACAGTTCCATACTAGCAACACTTTTGATATCAACCCGAAAATATTGAGGCCAATTGTCTGCTATAGAAGTATAAGTTTTCCAGTATGGTTTATCAGTTAAATTTCCAGCATTACAAGATTTGGTGTAGGCAATTCTTTTCCTATTATTAACCCTATATTCAAACACCACAACTGTCATTTTCGGAAATCTGTCATCATTATTATAAAACCCATCTGTATTGTTGATAGTATCATCCACCAACATAGTCTCAAATCTAATACTTTTTTCATTTAATTTTAGTTGTTCACCGCTATTATTTTTACCAAAATCTACCCATAATTCTGGTTTTTTTTCAGCAATGACAGGTGTGGAAAATATAGAGAGAGAAAAAATAGCGATTGCGGCTGTGAATTTTGTAATTTTTATCATTTTTTGTTACCCAATATATACAGGAAATTACTTAATTTCAATATAATATCAGGTACATATTTTTTGTCAATTTTTCATCAATTTATTGCAGATCCCCGATTTTTTGAATACCGGGGATCTAGATAATGTCTGTTAGCTTTGGGTTACAGGTTCTTTAGCCAAAAATTCCTCTAACTCAGTTAAAGCCTCATCTTCTATCTTAGTTTGCATAGGGCAGAATTTAGGACCACACATAGAACAAAACTCAGCCTTTTTATAAACATCTTCTGGCAAAGTTTCATCATGATATTCCTTCGCTCGATCTGGATCTAAAGCTAATTCAAATTGACGATTCCAGTCAAAATTATACCGCGCTTTAGAAAGTTCATCATCCCGATCTCTAGCACCAGGGCGATGTCTAGCAATATCCGCCGCATGAGCAGCTATTTTATAAGCAATTAAGCCATTCCGCACGTCTTCAGCATTAGGTAAACCTAAATGTTCTTTAGGTGTCACATAACACAACATCGCTGTACCATACCAACCTGCCATAGCCGCACCAATAGCAGAGGTAATGTGATCATAACCAGGAGCAATATCTGTAACCAAAGGACCAAGCACATAAAATGGAGCTTCTGAACATTCCTCCATTTGCTTGCGGACATTAAACTCAATTTGATCCATAGGTACGTGGCCAGGACCTTCCACCATTACCTGTACATCATGTTCCCACGCTCTGCGGGTGAGTTGACCTAAAGTTTTCAGTTCCGCTAACTGTGCTGCATCAGTCGCATCATGGGTACAACCAGGACGCAGGGAGTCGCCTAAACTGAAAGTAACATCATATTTCTTGAAAATTTCAATGATGTCGTTGAAATGGGTGTACAGGGGGTTTTGTTTGCGGTGTAGTAACATCCACTTAGCCAAAATACCGCCACCACGGGAAACAATTCCGGTGAGACGGGTTTTAACTAAGGGTAAATGTTCAATTAACAAACCTGCGTGAATGGTTTGATAGTCTACCCCTTGTTGAGCGTGTTTTTCGATGATGTGGAGAAAGTCGTCAGCGGTGAAGTTTTCCATTCTGCCGTGAACGCTTTCTAAAGCCTGGTAAACTGGGACAGTACCGATGGGAACGGGTGAAGCCTTGATAATAGCGGTACGAATTTCATCTAAATTACCGCCACCTGTGGACAAGTCCATGACGGTATCAGCACCGTATTTGATAGATAGTTGGAGTTTTTCTAATTCTTCTTGGACATCGGAAGAATTGGGAGATGCACCAAGGTTAGCATTAACTTTACATCTAGAAGCAATACCTATGGCCATTGGCTCTAGGTTAGTGTGATTAATATTCGCAGGGATAACCATTCTTCCCCGTGCTACTTCGTCGCGGATCAGTTCAGGAGGTAGGTTTTCTACTTTGGCGACGTGGTACATTTCCTCAGTAATTACACCTTGGCGGGCGTAGTGCATTTGTGTAACATTATCCTGTCCACGTCGCTTGGCTATCCATTCAGTTCGCATACAATAATCCTCTATATACAGCTTCCCTACGCTGGTATTATCCAGTCTCAGGTGTTAAGGGTTTGATCTCAGCTTGGCTTTCACAAGCACCCCTAGCATCTTTCAGATTTTAGCATTTTGTTGATTAACAGGAGTAGGGGAGCTATAAATTCTTGGAGTGTATGTCCGTTATAATAGTTATGTAGTGAAATAATAGAGGCAACGCTAAAAAATGAACATTACTGAAACAAGTAGTGAAAATTATGTTTTAGACAATATTACAGAGGAGGAAAATAAAGTTGGAACTTCAGAAAATGTAGAGGAATACGAAGAAGAGAATATTCCTTTTAAATATTCTATTACTAGCTATGGGGCAGATTATCCAGTTGATAGCATTGTGAAACGACTAGAAAATGGCAGTATATATATTCCCTCATTACAGCGCCGTTATGTTTGGAAATTAGAGCAAGCTTCACGATTTATCGAATCTCTTTTAATTGGACTACCAGTTCCAGGAATATTTCTTTCCAAGGAAAAAGAAACTGGAAAATTATTAGTAATAGATGGACAGCAAAGACTGAGGACACTTCAATATTTTTATAGTAGTATTTTTCAACCAAGTGGTAAAAAATTTGCTCTCAAAGATGTCCAGGAGCAATTTCAAGGATGTACTTATGATTCTCTGGAAGAAGATGATCGTCGTCGGTTAGATGATTCTATTATTCACGCAACAGTAGTAACTCAAGATGAACCTTCTGAAGATGATAGTAGTATTTATCATATTTTCAAAAGACTGAATACAGGAGGTACTACATTAAAAGCACAAGAAATTCGTTCATCCATTTATCATGGTGAATTTAATGATTTATTAAAACAAATGAATGATCATCCTGCATGGAGAGATGTATATGGCAAAAGTGATAAAAATATGCGGGATGAAGAAATGATTCTCAGGTTTATTGCACTTTATTTTCAATCTGATGATTATAAAAAGCCAATGACAGAGTTTCTGAATAAATTTATGGGTAAAAATAGGCATCTTCAGATTTATTCAGGAGAACAGATTAAAAATAAATTTGAACTCACCATTCAAACTATTTATAATGCTCTTGGTAATAAAGCTTTTAAACCGAAAAGAAGTTTAAATGCTGCTGTATTTGATGCAGTAATGGTAGGTATTGCCCGTCGTTTAGATCAGGGTTCTGTTAAAGATGTAACTGCACTAGCATCTCAGTATCAATCACTGTTAGCTAAAGATGATTTTCAAGCAGTGACAATTAATACTGCTCGTACTTCTGAAGAAGGAATTATTAAAGAAAGAATTAAATTGGCAACTGAGGCTTTTGCTGAAATAGAATGAAGAATACTGAGGTGATCAGAGCTAAACAAAAACTTGATAATGTATTTGCTAAAGTTGCTCAACTACCACCAGATGATATTGAGTTACAAGCTCATTGGGCAAGGTATTTATGTATATTAGTTTCTGGTTTTTTAGAAACTTCTGTGCGGGCAATATATAGTGAGTATGCAACAAAAGTTTCTAATAGCAATGTAGCTAACTTTGTGAAGCGTAAATTAGAGGATTTACAAAACCCGAAAATGGAGAAAATTCTTCAGTTAACAGGTGCATTTAACTCAGAATGGGAATCTAATTTAAGAATAGCTACTGAAGGTGAACTCAAGGATGCAATTAATAGTATTGTTGCTAATAGAAACAATATTGCACATGGGCAGGATGTGGGTATTACCTATGCAAGAATCAAGGAATACTATGAAAAAGCTGTTAAGGTGATTAACATAATTGAAAATCAATGTAATCTTTAAGTTAATTAGGGGGTTCTGAACAATTAGTGATCGCTCTTTTTTCCTATTCTTCAATAAAATGCGATCGCCCTGTTTTCACCCTTTAAACCTCATCCGGGTTAACCCCCAACTCCCGCAACCGTTCCGCTAAACGTGCGGCTTTTTGCTGTTCCTGTTCCAACTGAGATGTTAACTGCTGGGTTTCCGTAGTTAACTGTATACATTTCTCCCCACTATGTAACAACAAATTCCCCTGTAAATCCCACCAACGTAACCAGGGAGCTTGCATATTATTATACATTCCTTCCCAAATTCCCAACTCTACACCTAACGGTAAAATTGGATAATGTCCTCTTTCATTAGCTGGTAATAATTCATAACGTCCATTCACTAAATAATACACTTCTACACTGGCTTTCTGGACTTCGTAAATACCATAAAAGGGTACTCTAATTGCTTGTTCATATACCCAGAATTTACCGTTAAACGGTGTTTTATCCCTTTCTTCTGAACCATCCCCAGATACAAATTCTAAAACTATCAAAGGTGCTATATATTCCTGCCACAATACGTAGGAACGGCGGAATTTACCATTTAACATGGGTGGTACATTGGCTACATAAAACCAATCTGGTGCTTCCGCACCTTTTTCTAAGGGTTCGGTTAAACGCCAATAAATACCGCAGTCTTGACCGATCGCATATTGTCCATCAGGATGTATTTTTTGCAAGGTGCTATTGATGGAGTCTGTTAGTAAGATGCTTTGGGGATGTTCTTGAAAATTTTGACCTACGGTACGCTTCGCTAACACAAATGTTCCATCCGACTCTGGTAACTCGGTGTGGTCGGGAAGATGGGTAATATCTATGTCAGCAGGTTTAGCAAGAGTCATATAACTAGAATTTGGTTTAAAGACTCAATCCCATTTATTCTATTATGTCATGCTGGGCGATCGCCTGAAACAAACCTCTCTCACACCACCTTTCTCTATCCCAGTACCGACATTTCCCCTCAGTGCGATCACAAATGTCATAATTACGGGAAACTGAAGGTAGGTTTTTTAGAAAGGAGAACTCTATGGCCTGGACAAAAGTTTTAGAAGCAAGCGCTCTATCCTCTGGTGGTAGAGAAGTGGTAAAAGTAGGAAACAGGAAAATTTTGGTGTTAAACCACGAAAATCAGCTTTATGCGGTGGAAAATAACTGTCCCCACATGAAAATACCCTTAAAATCTGGCAAAATCCAAGATGGGGCGATTGTTTGCGCTTTACACCGTAGCGCTTTTGACCTACAAACTGGTGAGGTAAAGGCCTGGTGTACTTTTCCCCCTGTGGTTGGTAATTTGTTGGGTAAGGTTTCCAAAGAGAAAGCATTACCTGTATTCCCTGTACGTGTGGAAAATGGCAGTATTTTAGTTGATGTGCCAGAGTAATTATTAAATTCTCAAATCTACATTTTCTGAATCATGATTTACGGGATTTAAAGATTGACAAGCAGAATTCAGGAGTCAGAAGGGGCGAACGGCCGTTCGCCCGTACATAAGTAAAACTAGCTTGGTGTCTAGGTTTCAATTTGAATTCTGTACCTGATTGACCTGCAATCTGCTGTACCTATACAAGATAACTAAACTCATCATCCTGTAAATCCTTATATCCTGTAAATCCTGATTCAGACATAATTAATTTTTCACCTCTGTTAACCAATTTTCTAAATCAGCTAAACTGGTAAAATCTAACAATGCTTCGCTCAAATCTTCCAATACAGGTAACGGTAACTGGGAAATTTGGCTATGTATTTCTGGTGATAGTTCTCCAAATCTTTTCTTTAACAATTTAGTGACTAAATTAATAGTTGCTTGTTCAATTCCTTGTTCAATTCCTTGTTCAATTCCTTGTTCAATTCCTTGTTTTTTTGCTTCTTCTTTAATATCCTGATAGAGTCGTGTTTCTTCAAATGTAATTCCTAACATAGCTTCAGCCTCTCTACGGGTTAAATTTTCAAATTTGTAAGCGATGATAGTTGTGATCATCTCTATTATGACTTGACTGGATGATGTTGGTATTTCTTGTTCAGTTCTGGTTAATAAATACCTAGCTTCCTGTGGTGCTTGACTTTTGTCTAAGGTAGTTAGTACCATCAAGGCTACCCATATAGGTAGTTGACGAATATCCCCCAGTTCATCTAAATAGATGCGATGGAATTGATCTCCATTCAATAATGAGCGATGGGGATAAATGTTACTTTGTTCTACATTCCGAGATGGGTAAATTATAACAATTTGCCAATCACTAAACCTCTCACTGTTGCGGTAAAAATAAAGTGCAGATTCAGCAAATACCCGTTCATACAGAAATTCATCTTTTTGAAACTGGATTTCACAGAAATAAATAATCCCTCGTTTTCCTTGAGGTGGTAAAAATACACCATCAATTTCAAATTTAGGTTCTTTGACTGCTACAGAATCAAAGCGATAATCCTCTGCATTAACAGGGGGATTTTCTAACAGTTGAAATATTAGCGATGGTTGTTGTTGAAAAAGTTTATAAAAAATTGAATCTCGGCGCATTAATTTCATCTTGGTATTTTATAGATTTTATAATACCATTAATGGTATGATAGTTATGAAAATTTAAAATTTTGATATTATCAGGAATTATTGACAAATGGTGTTTTTCAACAAAGACGAACAGTTACAAAATCTCGGACAAGAAATATTATCAAAAACTTGGTCTAAATTTGACAGTTTAGCTGAAAATCAAATAGCTTTAACTTGGGTAGTTTATGATCCTCCTGTTCCTGTAAATACCGGTGGCGCTTTAACTCCTGATGCTTTTTGGAAACACTCTGTTAGGGGTTTTAATTATCGTGGTGAAGAACGCATTTATCCCGCTAGTGTAATTAAATTATTCTATTTGGTAGCGGTACATGAATGGTTAGAAAAAGGCATGACTAATACTTCTAAAGAATTAGAACGTGCTTTATCGGATATGATTATTGATTCTAGTAATGATGCTACCAGTTTAATTATTGATATTCTCAGTGGTACAACTTCGGGACCTGAATTACCCGCTGCACCTTTTGAAACTTGGAAATATCAAAGGAATATTGTTAACCGCTATTATCAATCTTTAGGTTGGGAAGAAATGGCAAATATTAATGTTTGTCAAAAAACTTGGGGTGATGGTCCCTATGGAAGAGAAAGAGCTTTTTATGGGGAAATGTTTGAAAATCGCAATATGTTAACTACTAATGCGATCGCCAGATTATTACATAGTATAGTTGGTGGGGTGGCGGTTTCTAGCAGTAGATCCCAACAAATGATGTCTGTACTCAAACGCAGTATTAAACCGGAAGAATTACCCCTAGATGTGGAAGAAGACCAGGTTACAGGGTTCTTAGGGGGTGGTTTACCCGAAAATAGTCAAATATGGTCAAAAGCAGGATGGACAAGTTCTGTCCGCCATGATGCGGCTTATATTGAAATACTGGAAAAAAGTCCTTATTTATTAATAGTATTTACAGAAGGTAAAGCACAGGCTAAAAGTCGAGAAATTTTACCTTTTATTTCTCAACAAATAGCGGAGGCTATGAACAATTTATAATTATAATAGTGGTGCGGGCATCTTGCCCGCTAATACCATAAAACTAAATATTCTCCTTCACCATTAAAACACTTTCATAATTTTTCATATCTAAAAACTCATCAAGTTGAATTTTAGCAACTTGTAAAAAACCCTGTTGTTGATGAAATTTAATAGACCTTTCATTGAAAATTGGTTTACTAACAATAAACGCTGAAAAAATATAATTAGGAAACCTATCAAACAGTGATTGATACATAAATTGGGCAATACCTTTTCCCATATATTCCTGTTTAGTAGCTACTGTTTGAATATAAAAATGATTATCTTCAAGTAGCCTAATTTTATAACTTTCATCATCCCAAATCATCATATCTAACAAATTAGAATTACCATCAATCATGATTTCTGGTTTTGATACAGCGACAAATCCTAGTATTTGATTATTGATATCAACCACAACAAAGTAAAAAGTACCTTTGTTAATTTTTGCTTGTATTTCTTCCTGATTAGTTTTAGCTAAGAGAAACCCCGAATTATGGGTGTTATTTTCACCTCGAACATTAGAATTATGAATGGTAACTATTTCTGAAATATCATTATCATCAATGATTCTAAATTGGATACTTTCTGCTAATGTCATCTTTACTAAATTCCCATCTTATGATTTATTACTGACAAAAATAACCCTAAAATAACACTAAAATTATCATTTCTCTGTGTTCTCTGTGCCTTTGTGGTTCGTTTATTCCAGATTATACATTCACATTTCCAAATTAACCAATTATCAAATTCCATGACTTTTACCCACTACCCAATGACGACGGAAAAATTTTGATAAAGATGATTCTTCTAATGATAAATAAATAGGCCGTCCATGGGGACAAGTACGGGGATTTTTTGTATTTTGCCAATCATTTAATAATTGCTGCATTTCTGATAAATTCATCGGTGTACCATTTTTAATTGCACTGCGACAAGCAACAGCAACTTGAGCGGTTTGTAAGTCTCCCCCTAAACTTAATTCTAATAATGCTTCGGCGATATCTTCCCTAGTTTGTAACATTAAAGGAATGCTACGTACCGCCCAAAGTTTTTCTCCAAATGGTTCAATATCTAAGTTAATTCTTTGTAATTGTTCTACCTGTTTAGATGACAGTTGATAGAGAATTATGGGACTTTCTATAGTTACAATTTCCCAATTATCAGATATTTTTTCATATAAAACTCTTTCATGGGCAATGTGTTGTTCTACTAGCCAAATTCCTCCAGGATGTTCAGCTACTATATACATATTGCTGACTTGGGCGACTGCTTTTAAATAACTTTGATTTTTCTGATTATTATTAAAGTTATAACTAGCTTTTGATTCGGCAACTTTGAGTAAGTTACCTACTCTTGATGTGTGGATTGATTCTTTAAGATTAGCTTCAGAAATTCGTATAGCTTGGTTAATTGATTCCGTGATTTTTTCTTGCCAATATTCTATTTGATTGAGGTAAATTTCTGTTTTGGATGGGTTACGATTCCAGTTTATTTGATCTGGGGAAATTGATAAATGTAACAAACAAACTGGATAGCGATCGCGTGGTAAAGTTTTATGAAAAGCTGCAAATATTGTCTGTTCTAATTCTGGTGATTTAATGATTCTGCCATTAATTGCTATTTTTATCCAGTCTGGTTTGTGACGGTGACATCTATCTGGTAAACCAATGACTAAGTTGATTTTAGATTTTTGTTCAGGTATTTCTAATTCTAGTTCTTTTAAATCTCCTGGTTTGATTTGGTTTAATATTTGCGGAATTAATTTACCTACACTCGCAGCAGGACAAATAGTAAACCATTGTTTATCATTTTGTAAAATTTGAAAGGTTACATGAGGATGACATAAAGCAATATTTTGGATGACTGTTTGTACAGTTTTCATCTGTTGGTTACTGTTGGGTAAACCTTGACGACGTGCAGGATAATTTGCAAATAAATTATTCACTGTAACTACAGTACCAGGTGCGATCGCAATAACTCTTTTTTCTAATATTTCTCCATCTTGATTATATACAACTTGCCATCCTTCATTTCCCCCCATCGGGCGACTCAAAATTTCTAATTCTGCTAAAGTTGCTAAACTATGTAGTGCTTCACCACGAAACCCTAAACTGGTAATTTTCCATAAATCATCACCAGAATGTATTTTACTGGTACTATGGGCGGTTGCTGCTTGTTGTAAATCATCTAAATTCATTCCCCAACCGTTATCAGCTACCCGGACTTTCCACAGTTGTGGCCAAATGGAAATAACTACACGTGTTGCACCAGCATCTAGGGAATTTTCGATTAATTCTCTCACAACTGCTGCAAAACTATCAATTACTTCCCCTGCGGTAATTAAATAGACTACTTCTGTCGGTAAGGTTTGAATGGTAGATGTCATCACTAATAATTAAAAATCAAAAATTAACAATTAAGAATTGTCCAGGTGTTTAGATTATTAGTTTACAATATCATGGCTGAATTTTGGCTAAACAGTTAAAACATTACAGTTAAAAAATTAATTAGTCAGCAGTAACAGGACTTTTTTGTAAAGATTTATGAGTGACAGATAAGAATAAATTACTACTGAAAATAGTAATTGCTGTTACATATTAACATTTGTTAACTGTTGATATTTAACGGTTTAATGGTGAAAAATTAAATTTAATTAATATCTATAAAGAAAGTTGGATTAATTGTAAAGAAAAGCCAACTTTTAGAGGTATTTTTGTTAAATTGCTGATAGGGTTCTAAGCAAGAAAAAACCAATGAGTAATTTAGTCGCTGATGTTAATGATTTAAGATTGCGTCTAGAGTGGGGTCAACCCGCTTTTACAATTATTGATTTACGCGATCGCTTCACTTACAATCATGGTCATATTACAGGGGCAATTTCTCTTCCTCTAAATGATTTATTAGCACGTGCTAAAAGCAGTCTACATCCAGAGAGGGAAATCTATATTTATGGTGACAATGATACTCAAGTAACCACAGCAGTGAAAATATTAGAATACGCTGGGTTCAAGAATGTATCAGAAATTCCTGGTGGTGTAACCGCTTGGAAAACCTTTGGAGGTGCTACAGAAGGGATTTAATAGTTAACAGTGAACAGTTATCAGTTAACAGTAAATAGTGAAAACTGATAACTGTTTTTGATTAAATCATGATTGCTGATTTTTGAGAGTTAGGTTTTAATAAACCAGTTAATAAAGAAGCTGGATGTTGATTATGTGGCCATGCAAAAGCATGACGGAAAGCGGCTTCCTGACAGGCTTTTAATTGTTGGAAATTGATGATATCGTAAGTTAATAGGTTTTCATACTCAAAGGGTAAACGGACATTATGTAAACCCGCATTATCTGTACAAATGGCAATATCAACCCCTGCATCAAAACAGCGATCAAAAACTACTTTTAACTGGCGAATATCCTGTAATGTTCCTGTTTTTAAATAAGTGGTAGGACAAATTTCTAAACATTGTCCTCTCCTGGCTAAATCCGGTAATAGTTCAGGATACAATAAAGGAATTTGGATACCGTGACCAATTCTCATTAAAGATGGTAAAAGTTCTGGGTAACAACCATCTCTAGTTTCATATAAATGACCAGTGGTATTTAAACCTAAGGAATGGGCATAATTATATAAACTTACCCATTCTGACATTCTTTCACCATAATTGCGATCGCCTCCAGCAACATCTACCGCACAAACAAATTCTCTATTTTCTGCTGCTAAATCTACAATAGCCTTGTTTACTTCATAAGGTAAACGAGAGTGCATACAGAGAATTTGACTATTAACAATGGGATATTCTAAAGAATGACTTGCTTTACCAACTACTTCTACAATTTCCCTCATCTTCTCAATTCTGGCGTTTTGATTCAGATGTTCAGGAGTGCGTAAATAGGGGGTATATCGTAATTCTAAATAAGCTAAATTTTCAAAGATATACGCACCACGTAACAAGCGGTAAATAAAGTAAGGTAATGTTTCCACTGTTTGCACACTTTCCACCAAAGTATGCAACTCCAAATACTCATCTAAAGTGTTCCGAGGCCGGGTATAAAAATCTTCAAATTCCGAATATTCAGTAAACCGAGAAATTAAATCCGTAGCATGGCGCTCAAAATACCGCCACAACACACGGGGAACTACTGAACCCCCCAAGTGTCTATGTAACTCAGCGTATAAGGCCATAATGGTAACTTTTAGATAAAAATTTCATTAATTGTAACAAAAATTATAAAAAGATAACTGGTGACAGTTTCTCGTTCCCATACTCTGTATGAGAATGAATTTTAGAAGACTCTGTCTTCGATAATACTTGAGTCGGAGACTCTTAATTACATTCCCAGTCGGAGACTAGGAACGAGTTTTCATGAAGTTAACTAAAAATGATTCTATATATCTAGTTTATAACCAATTACCAATTAATACAAAAGCAGACCAAAAATAAGGACGTTGGAATCTTTTTTGTTTTAAAACTTCTAACTGAGCGCGACGTAATGCTTCCGCTTTTGTAACTTTACTATCAGCTAATTCTTGATATAATTTTTGCATTAAAATAGAAGTAGCTTCATCATCCACAGACCACAAACTAGCTATCGTACTTCTTGCACCTGCTTTTACCGCTATTCCTGCTAAACCTAACGCTGCTCTATCATCACCACTCGCAGTTTGACAAGCACTTAAAACTAATAATTCAATGGGACGAATTTGTTTTTTATCAGCACTAATCAGACTATTTAATTGTTCAATATTCAGCTTATTATCCCAAGTCAAAATAAAGGTAGTTTCTGCTGTAGAACCAAATTCTCCATGAGTAGCTAAATGAACAATTTGAGCAGGATACTGTTGAATTTTACTCTCTACATTTTGGGCAATAAATGTTTGATTCTTCAAAACAATCCCATCAGGAAATTGTGTTTGTATTTCTTCTAATTCTGATAAAACATTAGGTAAAGCATCAAAAGTTTTACCAAAAATTGTCCTAGATTCACTTAAACCCCCAGCAAATAATTTAATCTCTTCTCTTGCTAAAGGTTTAATATCAACAAGTTGTAAACTAGGTGCAAGTGCAATACTATATTTTTCAATTAAATATTTTTTCCCATCATAAAGAGTTGCTAGGGGAATATTTTTCAAAAATCCATCAGCAATAAATACTAAATTTTTAATTTTGCTTGTTTCTAATTTTTTAGCTAACTCTTCATTAAAAATTAAATTATAAATCTCTTGGGATAGCTTTTGACTATCTTCAATTATACCAGTTTTACGTTTAGTTAATTCCCTTTTTGAATCTTTGATTTTTTCCTCTAATTTTTCTTGAGATATAGGTTGTGAATAATTCTGTAAAGGTTGGTTAGGTAAAGCTACAATTACTTCTAACCTATCTGGTAAAATCAAAGTATATAAAATCGCAGTAGTTGGATCATTTACTTGATCAATTTGTTCAGGTTTAGCATTTAAACAAGCATCTCTAAAAAAGTTATCTAATTCTACTAATTGTAAATCTTCAATTACTTGTCTAGCAGCTTTTAACTGTTCCTGATTTGGATTTTCTCTTAATAACACTCCTGCTAATTCTCTATAAACTGGTTCAACATCTTCCCGAAAAGAAAATTGTAAATCTGAACTAATAGCAACTAAATCTTGGCGTAATGATTTTAGATTTGTTACCGCTTGTTGATAAGCAACAATAGCATCATTTCTATTTCCCTGGGCTAACAATATTCTACCTAATTGCCATTGCCATTGATAACTAATATCCGTAGCTTTGATACTTTGGGAAATTAAAACAGCTTTCTCTGTTAATTTTTGTGCTTCTGAATAGCGTTGATTTTTTTCATAAAGATTTCCTAATACTCCTAAGGCATAACTTTCAGCACGTTTATCTTCCAATTGTTGAGATAATTTTAAACTTGTTGATAATTCATTCAAAATCAAGTTTTGATATTTTTTAGCTGTTATTTCATTTTTGAGAATAGTTTTAGCTAAGGTAATTCTACCATAAACTGCACTACGACTAGGAGGTAATTTAGTTAAAATATTTTGAATTTTATCAATACCTAATTTATTTGTATCTGTCTCTGATTTGGATAATAATAAATCTAGTTTTTGTAAATAAGATTGAATTAACAAATCTGGTGTTGGTGACTTCTTGATAGCTTGTTGATAATAATTAATAGCTTGCTCAGATTTAGGGTTTAGTCTACTGGTTTTACCCAAACTAATTAATGCTTCAGAAATAGCAACATCAGATGAGAGATTTTTAGCAATATTCAAACTTTGATTTAAAGCAGTTTCAGCATCTTCTAATCTCATCACTCCCCGTAAAACATCACCTAAATTTAACAATGCTTTAGCTTTAAGTAAATCATCAGGTTTTTCATTTAACATTTTTTGGGTTGCAGTTAAATTTTTGACAGCTTGATTATATAAACCCAAAGATTGTAAAGATAGAGATTCATTGATTTTAGTTCTAATAAATCCTGTATTATCTCCCAGTTGAGAATAAATATTAGTTACCTGTTTCCAAGTATCTAAAGAACCTTGACTATCACCTGTAGATAATTGAATTTGTCCTTGTACTTCCAGTGTTTTAGCTAATAACTCCTGACGTTTTTTAGAATCAGAAATTTTAGATAAATGCTTTTTACTTTCATTTACTGCTTGTTGGGATTCTTGAACCGCGCCCATTTTTTGATAAACTAACGCTAAATTTCGCCAAGCTATAATTTGTCCCATGAAATTATCTTGTTTTTGATAATTACTAATAGCTTGTTTTAAATTATTAACAGCTTCTGGAAATTTACCATTTTCATAAAATGCTTGAGCTTGATTTTCTAAGGATGTTGAACTTATCAAACCTATTTCAAGATTATTGACATTAGCAAAAACAGGAACAGGATTAAAAACACAACCTAAAGATAATAAACTTAAAGCCCAAAAATGACGATTAAAAATCATGATATTGTTCTCAGCTTGGTTTTTTATAAATGGTTAATACTTTATTTTGTAACATATTTTTGGTAAAATAATATATAGATAGATATTAATATAAAATAAATTCATGCCCAGGCAGCAACATGATCAATTTGCCAAACAATATTTAGAGGAACTTTTGTCACCTTTGGGAACAGTAGAAGTCAGTCGGGAAGTAACTGACGAAGTTCGTCAAGTAGACATTTTCTTTTCCCCTATTCCATCACCCCAGGTTAACCCCCAATCTCTGGGTTTACTTGGTAGAATAGCAGAAACTACCGCTTTATTAGAACCTTTTCGCAACCAACCCAGTAAAACAGAGATACGTAATTGTATCATCAAACTATTTTCTGTTTATGGAGATTTACAGCGGAAAGCAAAACGAGAAAACACCTCTTTACCAGAAATTAATTTACCGCGTTTGTGGGTTTTAACTCCTTCTGCTTCTACCGCCTTACTGGAGAGTTTTGGAGCTAAAATAGATATAGATAATTGGCTACCAGGAGTGTTTTTTCTACCAGATGCTTTCCAAACAGCGATAGTAGCAATTAATCAGTTACCTGTCACTAATGAAACACTTTTATGTAGATTATTAGGAAGAGGTAAAGTTCAACAAGAAGCGGTAAAAGAATTGGTAGCACTTCCACCAGAAAACCCGTTACGTCATAATATTTTGGAACTGGTTTTTAGTTGGCGTGTCAGTGTACAAACTCAGGCAATATTAACAGAAGATGACCAGGAGTTAATTATGAATTTAACAGAAGCTTATCAAGAAGCTAGGAGTAGTGCTATCCAAGAAGGACAGCGGCTAGTTTTATCAAGTTTATTAAAGGTAAGATTTGGTAATTTGGATGATGAATTATCCAGAATTATTGATAATATGCTGAATTTACCACCAGAAGAATATACTCGGTTGTGTTTACAATTATCCCGTGAAGAACTGTTAGCAAGATTCAATAATTAACATTAACTGTAGGTTGGGTTGAATCAAATTAGACCCAACTCTCTTTTTATTAATTATTGACAATCAGGCAAATTATCCTGATGACTTTGTAAAGTAACTTGTGAAGCATTAGCGGTTAAAATCACTCTACCATCAGGTGTCATTATCCAACCTTGTGCTTCTCGGATGTCGGGAATTTCATTTTTATTTCTTTGGGTAACTTTTGCTGATGAAGGTTTTGTTTCTGTAACCGTTTCTGTATTTTTTTCCCATTCCAAATATGCAGGAGAATTACTAATTAATTCATTAGTATCCGCAGGTAAACCACCTTTTCCAGTGATAATAAAAGAACTACCACCCGCGATTTTACCATCTTTGATTGCACAGACATCTTTATTTAAACTTTCTATATCAATCACATTACCGGGTAATTCTAATAAACCAGAAGTTGGGTCAACATCTGGGCGATTGATTTGTACATTTCCGGCTATTCCAAATTGGGAAGATGCGGTAATATCACTTTTTGAAGTTTGTTGAGGACGAAATTCTAAACCAAATAAGGCTTGAGTTGTAATATTAATATTGCCACCATTTCCTTCAGAAGCATTAGCAGTAATATCACTATTTTCATTAGGAAAAGCCACAATTAAAGGACTATTAATATTGATGTTTCCTCCATTTCCACCAGCACCTTCTGTACCCGCAGTTGCAGTGATGCGGCTTTGATTTCGCATTAATAATAAATTGTTAGTGAGATTAATATTACCACCTTGGCTATTAGCAGTTTCGGCACTAATAAAAGCCTGATTATCTAAACTGAGAGTACCTGCTGTGATAGAAACATCTCCACCTTCACCCCTTCCTTGACTATTGACTCCTATTCCTGCACCGTTTCTAATAATCAATGTTTGGGGGTCAATGGTAATACTACCACTTTTACCTGTTGAACCTGGTGTTGTATTAGCAAATATTCCGGTGTCAGTTCCATCCAGGGTGATGTTATCTTTAACTATGAGGTTGATGTTACCGGCTTGGGCATTTCCAGATGATGTTGTTAAGAATTGTGCGCCATTAGTTGCTGTGAATGTGTTAGCCTTGAGGTTGATATTACCACCTTTTCCATTATTGATGGTGGAGGCAGAAATTTCTACTCCATCGGTAATGTTTAGGTTTTGAGTGGTTATTGAAATATTACCGGCATCACCTGTTCCTGTACTTTCTACTTCTAATTTTCCTTGTCCTGAGATGTTAATATTTTCTGGTGCTGTAATTATTAAGTCACCACCTTTACCAGCAGCAGTAGTAGATGCAGAAATTCTAGACTTGGGAAAGAGAGTGATATCTAAATTGGGTTGATTTTGGTAAGGATTGAGTTTTAATGTACCTGCTGGTGCTTCTCCTTGGGTTTCGGCAAAAACACCAACGATACCGGCTAGTTCCATTTTAGAGGCGTTGAGAGTAATGTCTCCAGCTTTACCATTTGCTGTGGTAGAAGCAGATATTTCTGACGTATCTGTGAGGGTTAATTTATTGGCTTCAATTTGAATATTGCCAGCACTTCCTGTACTGTTTGTTTTACTGCTAATTTGACTATTGTTAAATGTGATATCACTAGGACTGGTGATATTTACATTTCCTGCTGGGTCGCTGCCTCTAGTGTCACTTTCTATGCGACTATCTTGGAAAGTGATATTGCCTGTGCCAGTGATATTCACATTTCCTGATTGACCTACTCCACCAACATTTATAATAATATTTTCATCCGTCAAGGGATTTTTAATTGTTAGCGTTTTACTGGTGACTATATCTGTATTAATAACCGATAAATCACCAAAACCATTAACTTGAACATCTCCTGATTGTGAGGAAGAAGATAGAGTAAGGATTTCTAAATCTGTAATTTGATTTTTAGCGGCTAAAGTAACGTTACCACCTTTTCCTGAAATTTTTGATTCGGAGACAGAGAAGGAAGAAAAAACTGTTCCCGTGATATACCCACCAGAAGTGAGAAAAATGCCACCTCCATTTCTGGTGTCTTCTGATTTTGAATATGAGTAGGATTCTAAATCTTGTGTATTAATATTACCCTGATTGCTGGAGAGAAATATATTACCCCCATTCCCCCCTTTTCCATCAAATGAAGCGGAAGAGGAGTCTAGGTTTCCTGTAAAGATATCACCCTGGTTGCTGGAGAGAAATATATTACCCCCATTCCCCCCTTTTGCACCAAATGAAGCGGAAGAGGAGTCTAGGTTTCCTGTGAAGATATCACCTTGGTTGCTAGATATGGATATAGCACCTCCATTTCCAGAATTTGCTAACAAAGATGAAAATGATTCAGAGATTAGGTCGTGTGTAATGATATTACCCTTATTAGTGGAGAGAGTGATCGCACCTCCATTCCCTGCTTCTCCTGTACGTGCAGAGGATGTTGTTTCTAGTTTTTGTGTGTAAATATCACCCTCATTAGTGGAAACGGTTATTGCACCTCCGTTTCCCGCATTCCCTGAATATATCTTGGAGGACGAGTTAAGGTTTCCTGTCGTGATATTACCTTTATTGGTAGAAACAGTAATTGCACCCCCATTAACGGTTTCTGAAAATGAATATGAAGATGAGTTTAGGTTTGCGGTAAAGATATCACCATATTTGCTAGAAAGAGTGATCGAACCTCCATTTCCGATTCCTGAAGATGAAGATGAGTAAGATTCCAGGTTTGTGGTAGAGATATTACCTTTATTGGTAGAAAGAGTGATTGCACCCCCATTCGCAGTTCCTGATTCTGAATTTGAGTGGGAGTATATATCTTGTGTAAAAATATTACCACCAGCAACAAGAGAAATACCACCACCATTTCCCCCACTGCCTGAAAATGAATATGACGAAGAGTTGAGGTATTCTGTGATAATATCACCACTAGCAACAAGAAAAATATCACCGCCATTTTCCCCACTGCCTAAAAATGAATTTGTGGAGGAGTATATGTCTTGTGCAAAAATATCACCACTAGCAACAAGAAAAATATCACCGCCCTTTCCTCCTGCACCTGAATTTGAATATGACGAGGAGTTTAAATATTGTTTAAATATAATGTCACCTTCCTTGCTCTGAAGAACAATCTCACCCCCATTACCTGCCTTTCCTTGAGATGAAGACGAAGACGAATCAAGAAATTGTGTATGTATATAACCTTGAGAAGTATTGAGGGTAATGTTACCCCCATTTCCGTTTCCTGAATATGAAGATGAAGAAGAATTGAGTCCTACTGCAAAGATATTACCCTGATTGGTAGAGATGGAGATTAATCCTCCATTCCCATTTCCTAAATATGAAGATTTGTAAGAGTATAGATATTGTGTAGAGATGTTACCCTTATTCGTGGAGAGGAAGATAGCACCCCCATTTCCACTTTCTGAAAATGAAACTGAAGAAGAGTTTAGATTTTGCGTAAAAATATCACCTTCAGCAGTTAACGTTATATTTCCTCCACCCATTTCTGCGCTAGTATCAATATCACCAACATCTAAACTAATCCCTTTAATCTCTACATTTCGTCCATTAGTCTTTATAGTATCCTTACCATCCATCTGAAAATTACCAATCCCATTATCATCAGCATCAGCAGTAAATATGATGTCACCACTACCATCAGTTAGGTTCAAATTATTGTCAACTAAAGGATTAATGGTAATATCATTTATTGCCTGAAATATTAAATTTGTATTTCCAGACAAACCCTCTAATGTACCTTTATCCATTGTCGAGCTATCATCTTCACCAACAGTTAAATTTTTAGTATCAAGTAATAATGTATTTGTCTCTATATTTCCTCTAACTTGTAAATTTTCTGTACCTGTTAATTGAATTATTCCCCCTGGCGCTGTTAACCCACCTGTGTTAATTAAATTCGCACTAAAAAATGTGATATTTTTACCTGCATCAACCTGTAAATTACCTTCATTCCTAATTTCTGAAATTTGATTTTTAATAGCATTTCTAAATAATGCCCCTGGTTGCACTGTCAATAAATTACTACTTTCTGGATTTGTAGCACTAAATAAACCATCTGCACCTAATTTAATTTCATCCGCAGTTGTGGCAGTAAATGAACCACGAATATCTAGAACCGCATCTTTACCAAAATATATTCCATTAGGATTAATTAAAAATAAATTTGCTGTTCCTTCTACTCCCAATGTCCCCAAAATATTAGAAACATTTCCCCCAGTGACGCGAGTTAATATATTTTCAATTCCTGTAGGATTACCAAAATAAACACTTCTATTTTCACCAACATTAAATTCTTGGAAACTGTGAAATAAATTGCCTCCTCTAGTTGCACCACCATTAATTAAATCTTTAATTTCATTAACTCTATTAACTACTGAACTTTCTGTACCTAATGTGTTATCTGGTGTGATTTGAGCAGATACACTTTTATTCATTATCAATCCACTAATTAACCACAGTATTGTTAATACTAACTGAGTGTAAAACTTTTGTTTTTGTTTTGTAAATTTCATATTTTTTATTTTTCCATAGCTGCTGCTATGTATTGAATATTTTTAGACATACAGTAGTATTACATAAATTACGATAAAATTAATATCTATCTTTAGATAGATGTTATCAGCATAAATAACTAAATGGTTTTTTATTCATATACTCCGTACTTTCTCTTTCCCACACTCTGTTTCTCGTTATTCTCGTTCCTATACTCTGTATAGGAATGAACTCAAGAAGACTCTGTCTTCTGCAAAAAATACCAGAGTCGGAGACTCTTACATTGCTTTCCCAGTCAGAGACTAGGAACGAGGTTAACGAGGTTACGAGGTTACGAGGTTAGAGGTTAATAGCTATACTTTCAATGATAGATATGGGAACTGTAGTAAAATATTCTTTTTGAAATTGTTCTTCTTCAATTGCTAATAAAAATTTATCACTAGCGTATTTTAATTTAATTTCATCTTCACTACTTCCATCCCAAATTATTTGTAAACCACTATCTTGTGATTTGACGTTAAACCCTAAATATTTTAATGCTTGAAAACCTAATTGTAAGCTAAAATCACTCACACCTAATTTATCTAAAAGTTGTAATCTACTCACTAATTTATTTTTCCGATTTACAAATTTAGCAATTCCTACTAATTTTAACCAGATTTCTAGCGGTTTTTCCTGTTCTTTCATTTGCCATGCTAATGCTAGTTGTTTTTTTTGATAAATAGATTTTCTCACCCACAATCTGATTTCTTCCCAATTAATCGGACAATTTTCTACAATCATGATATCATCTTGAATATCAACTTCTAAATCATCTCGATTTCGCCAATCTAAAATATTTAATGATTTTGGACTTTTAGTTGTTAATTCATCACTAGGAAGAACATCAATTAACCGAATTTCATAATGATTCTTAAAACTATTAAAATCAATCTCCGCAATACAATCACATCTACCTACGGGTAATTCCTCTTTATAATGTCCCCACCAAATCCCCGGAAAAGCAATATGAGTAGAATCATCTCTAATATTAAATTCGGTTTTAATATATTGGACTTTCTGCTTTTTAAAATCTTCTTGATTTCGATGCCAAGCATTCTCAAACCAACAGTTTTTAATTAACAATTTAGGAACTGGGTTTCCCATTCCACAGGGTTCTAAAACTTTTAATTCTAAAAATAAATCTTTCCCAGCATTTTTAGCTAAATCTGCAACTGTAACTACTAAATCTGCTTGTATTGTCGGTGTTAATTCCACTCCTCCTAAATATTGCTTTAATTTCTGATTAATTGCATCTGTAAATAAGGGAATATTTTCAGTAAATAAACTCAAACCAGCCGCAAAAGGATGTCCACCAAAACGATGTAATAAATGTTCCTGTTCCTTGACTAATTTATATAAATCAACGCCATTAATTGACCTGGCTGAACCACGCGCTAATTTAGGTTGATTAGGTGTTGATTCTCCTGTTTCTGTACTTAATAAAATTGTCGGTTTACCTGTTTCTTGGGCAATTTGTCCCGCTACTAATCCTAAAACTCCTACCGCCCATTGGGGGTCTTCTAATACTATCACGCTAGTAGTTGATAGGTCTAATTGGGCAAGTTTTTGTAATACTTGATTTTGAACATCTTTCTGTAAAGATTTACGTCTTGTATTGGCTAATTCTGTTTCTTGTGCTAATCTTTGACAGTGTTGGATATCTTTACTTGTTAATAATTCCACACAGAAACTAGCGTCACCTTGAATTCTACTAACTGCGTTAATTCTTGGACCCAAACCAAAGGAAATATCTGTAGGGCGATCGCCACTTTTCTGGCATAATTCTAATAAGATTCCTACACCTGGTCTTCTTTTGATTGGAGACTTAGAATCATTGTATAATCTTTGCAATCCTAATTTAGCTAAATAACGACAATCTCCACTTAATTGAACTAAATCTGCAATTAATCCTATCGCTACTAAATCTAATAAATCTGCTACAGGTTTTTGGGGTACATCCGGCAAAGTTTTATATAACCCTTCCACCAATTTATACGCTACTGCTACCCCAGAAAGATGAAATAAAGGATGGGTTTCCGATAAATAACGAGGATTGATAATTGCACTCACTGGTGGACGTTCCACAGGTAAGGTATGATGATCTGTAACAATCACATCAATTCCTAATTTCTGTGCATAAATAATTTCATCAATATTTGTACTTCCTGTGTCACAAGTGACAATTAATTTATATCCCTGTGCAGCTAAATTATCAATTCCTGTTATATTCAAACCATGAGATTCTCGTAAGCGATTGGGAATATAATAAGTTAATTGTTTTCGTTGAATAAAAAACTCTCCCAACCCATCCCATAATACCGCTGTGGAAGTAATTCCATCCGCGTCAAAGTCTCCCCAAATTGCTACTTTCTCCCCAGATATCGCCGCTTTTTTTAATCTTTCTACGGCTAAATTCATTTCTTCCCCAAATTCAAACGGACTTGCAGGTTGATAATTTTGATGTTGAACAAATTTAGCTAATTCTATTTCTGTTTTTATCCCTCTTTGCCAAAGTAATTGTGCTGCAAAATCTACTTTTGGGAGTTTGGTGTAGTTCTGCACTGCTTCTATAAACCAATCAGGAATTAATTCTGGTTCTGTTAAAATCCACTGCATTAAATTAATTGAATTGAGTTAATTGAATCTCTTAAATTTCTATGTCAGCATTCAGCTATCAGTCGTTAGCAGTCAGCTAAAACTGCTTCTTTGACTAATTTTAAAGGATTTTTGAGGGAGACTGATATGAAAATATATTCCTAGTTTTCCACTAAAAATGCTCATAAATTCCATATTTGGCTGATTACTGATTACTGACGGCTGAATGCTTAAATTTCTATTTCTTCAATATTAGCAAGTTTTGGTAAAGTTTTAGCACTATTTTCTAATTTGTCACAAAGTACAGAATATTGACAATAATGACAGGCTTGAGAATATGCTGGTTCTTGGGGAAATGGTTGATTTTGTTGATATTTTTCCCACCATTGAGTTAAATTATTGAGTATTACTTTTAATTCTTGTTCTATTTTTTGATGTTGTTTACTATCATAATTAAATTCAATCTTTTTGAGATTTTTCTGTGACTGCACAAACCAGTAAGTCATAGATATATTTTCCGGTAAATAATCACTGGTTTTAGCTAACACATACATATATAATTTGGTTTGCCAATTTTTCCCTAAATCTTCTTTTTTGGGTGCATGATGGTATGTTTTCCAGTCTAATATTTGTGCTGTTTCTTTTTCCGCTATCAATAAATCATAAACTACTGTAATTAAGTAATCACCAATTTGCACTGTGCGGTTATGTTCACTCTCTCTAAATATCTGCTTATCTAAATCAGGTTTGAATATTTCTGGTGCTAATATATTGATATCTTTAACCCATTTCTCTAATTTTTCATCCGCTTTTAAAAAACCATCAATTGGTAAATTCATTTCTTGCTGCTGCATCAACAAGTGAAACTGACTCCCTAAATTTCTATCTTTGTCTTGTTCAGGGTTAATAGGTATATTCAGTTGTTCTAAATAGCTATTTTGGAATTTGCGCGGACAAGTTACTAATACGTTAAGATGTCCTTGGGACAGTCTAAATAAGTCCGTAGATGTTGATGATATTCTCATTTTCCTCCCGCGCACCTTTTTTTAGTTAGGTAGTTGACCTGCCAGCAAGTTTGTTGTACTATATCTAGTAATGGGATGGTTGTGATTAAATTTTTGTCTCACCACTCCATTATTTGAACTGTTCCCCTAGCGTACCACGATGGGATAAAAAAAGCAATACTAGCCGGGGGCGTTTTTTGTTTTTTTGATTTTTTTGATTTTTTTTTGTTTTTTTGATTTTTACTTTGATTTGTCAAAATTCAAAATTAAATAACTCTTGTCACCCCATCACCCCATCACCCCATCACCCCATCATCATAGTTTCCTGACTCCCGACTCCTATTTAATATTAGCCCTGGCATCCTTAACAGCCGCAATAAAAAATAATACGGTTAAAGGAATACTGAGGGCTAAAATGATAGCGGTAGTTTGGACACCGAAATCTGGTTGTCCAGAACTAAGTTCAAACACAGAACCAACAGCGGCGATCGCTGTTACACAAGAACCACCGAGAAATAAACCACTTTTTGGAGTTAAATACACTGATAAATCACCCTATGCTACTGGTTTTACTGCCTGATACGAGAAGCCATTTTTAGATAACTCCTGTGCCAAAGTCAAGGAATTTTCTACACGATCAACAAATACGACACCATTTAAGTGATCCATCTCATGCAAAATACATCTAGCTAATAAATCACCAGCTTTTAAAGTTTTAGGACGGCCATATTCATCTTTGTAAGAAACTTCTACAGTTTTTGGTCGTTTGACATCTAAATAAACTTGAGGAATACTTAAACATCCTTCTTGAGCTATACAAAGCTCACTACTTACCTGCTTAATTACAGGATTAATTAACACCAATGGGGGAACTTCTGGTTTGTCTGGTTCACAGTCAATGACAATGAGTTGCTTGTTAATGCCGACTTGGGGTGCTGCTAAACCAATACCATCTTCGCTGTACATAGTTTGCAGCATATCCCGCACTAATTGGCGAAGTTCATCATCTATTTTTGTGACGCGCTTGGCAGGTTGACGCAGAACGCGATCGCCTAAATAATGAAGCTTCAAAGGTGGATTTTTTAACTTTTTCTTCTCTACAGCAATATCAGAGGGCATGATTCTCTTGGCTTAATGATGAAATGTCTATTTAATATAATTCTACCGTTATTTGACAGTTGACAGAAGATGATGGGAGATGGGGAGATGGGGAGATGGGGAGCAAGTCCTTAGATAAAGAAAGTGTAGACAAAAATGTACAATAAGGTTGAAGTATAGACATTGACCTCATGTACAAGCCTCATGAATTTGCAAAAAA
>RDXV01000180.1 GCA_004292695.1 Nostocales cyanobacterium
GTAGAAACCATTGCCGCCATTAGCTGTTCTAAAGCTACAGAAAAAGGTAATCTGTGAATATCAGAATTGGGAGATAAAGTAATTTCTGCGGACGTTTGCAATTCAGTTAAGGTAATATTTCCTAATCCCAAATCTGCTAATGTTTTGGGTAATCCAATCTCTGCATAAAACTTTAATAATTGCTGTCTCGCTGCGTCTGCAAGTTGGTTACTTTGCAACATTTCTTCTAATCGCAACTGTACCAAAATTCCGTAGGCGACTTTTTCACCGTGAATACTACCATGTCCGCAGATATGGGTTAAACCATTATGTACTGCGTGGGCGGCTACTGTGCGACATTGTGCGCCCCCTAAACCACCAATGACACCGGCTAATAACACGGTTGCATCTACAACTTCTCGCCATACTTCACTACCAGGAGATTGTAAAGCTGCGGCGGATTTTTGCAGTAAAATATCTCTTAAAACTCTTGCTTGTTGAACTGCGGCAATAATTAAAGTGTCTTGTAAATGTCCACTACTTACTGACGCTTCGTACCATTTGGCGATCGCATCCCCAATACCTGCTACTAATGTCCTTTGGGGTGCAGTTTGAATCAAATCATAATCCAAAATCAGCAAATCAGGACAACGGGATAAGCCCACATCATACAAAAACGCCCCTGATTCAGAATATACATTAGATAAAGCCGTCCACGCTGCACAGGTAGCTGCCGATGTGGGAATTGTGACAACGGGTAAATTTAATTGATGGCCGACTAACTTAGCAATATCTAAAGCCTTACCACCACCTACACCGATAATGATATCTGCTTTATGTTCCTTTGCCGCTTTGCGTAAAGCCTTTAAACTAGCTTCACAGCAGTCTGCACCATAGGAACTTGCAGTAGTATCTAAATTTTCAGCTTGGAAAATCGGTTGTAAACTTTCCTGAAAAATACTGAGAGTGCGATCGCCAGCTATAATTAAGGGGCGACTTCCCAACCGGGCAATTTCCGCAACAGTAGCACCAACAATACCAGCACCCCGAACAACCTTAGCAGGGGCAACATTCAATGTTAACAAAGAACTAGCGGTTTCAGTAGACAAGGTTTGAGTAGAAGTTTGATTAGACATAGATAAATTATGATCGTAAAACTTGATATTTCTTCATCAATCGGACTAAAAATTAACACTTCTGGTTGCCATATCCATAAAAAGCTATTGTTATTGTTGAAAATTCTCAAGTTTTAATATTTTAATATAAAAATAATCTAGTTTGTATTGTAAGTCACAGAAAATAGGTCATTGGGCATTGGGCATTGGGCATTGGGAATAGAGAATAGAGAATAGAGAATTAATTTGGTAAAAATCTTTTCTTCCCCTGCTTCCCCTGCTTCCCCTGCTTCCCCTGCCTCCCCTGCTTCCCCTGCTTCCTATCCCTTCGCTTCTGGCAACTGCGCGAATTTATCTAAGTAAATTTCCACATCCATCTCCGAATCTTCGCGAGTAACTAAAGTGCGTTCTACTTTCCCTAAATATACGGGTACAGAAACCCCTGATTCTGGGTGAATTAGAGTTCGGGCGCGAATTGTAAGCCTGTTGTTACCACCAGCACCCAAGCGACCGTAGGAATAAAGATTACTTGCAGCTTGACGTAAAGTTGCTTCTAATTGAGTAGGAGTAATATCTGATGCTGTAGAAATTACTGCTTGGTTAGAACCATTATCAAACACCAAAGTATACTTTGCAGCACCGGGAATTACTGTTCTACTTAAAGGGACTAAAGACAGGGAAAACAAACCCACAGTTAACACAATCATAAACCCTGTTGTACCCACCAAGCGAAAGCGGATACCCCACTTGAGGATAAAAGCTAAAATGGCCAAGACTGCAAACACTATGGTAGCAATTCCTGACCATTGGGAATATTGTAAAAAATCTGCTGTTGTCGGCATGAGTTAAACTAAATGGGTATCTGATGGAATGACAAACATACCCATTTTACCTACTGCTTACAGTTTTTAACGATAACAATTAATATCTTGACGGCCTCTACTGTCAACGCTCAGATATACTAGAGATTCAGCTTGACAGACTTGAGTATTATTACCTTTTCTGACTCTAATTTCTTCGGAAAGTGTACAACTGCTAAACTGACCGTTGCTATTAAAGCTAATAGATTTACCAGCTTTACAAGGAAACACAGACTGTCCTGAAGAACTAGCAACTTGAATAGTTGTATCTGATCCTAATATACAACTTGCCAAAGAACCATTACTATGATTTCTGATTGTACCTGGTTCACAGACAACAGAAGCATAAACAGGTTTAGATAAAGTCAGACTAACGGTAGATACTCCTAACAAAGAAGCAAAAATTAAAGATATTTGCGAATGCTTTAGCATTAGTAATGGATTGATTTATTTTCACTTAGACACCTGCTTATATGGTATGGATAGGTAATAAATATTTCTACGGTAATTACACTCGATGTCTCAAGAAAATTCACACCAACCCAAATTATCCATCCTGTTGTGGATACTATCAGTAGTTTATATTTATGTACTTTTACTATCTCCACCAGGACAAATTTTACCGGGTGAACCAATTTGGGCAATTCAACCACAGACATTACAAGAATTGTGGAATGAGTCGCTTAACTTCTTCTTTCTTGTTCCTATTCTCAATTTAATCGGCATTAAATCTTTATTATCCCCTAGTGTACATCCTTGGATAGAAGCACAATTTAACTTTGCAGAAGCATGGATATTCATGTTCTTACCTCTACTATTAGCAGATAAACGTAGCCAAGGATTACCTAAACTACTAATTTGGGGTTTAGCTATGTTTCTGACTAACACATTTTTGATTCCTTACATGGCTACACGTGCAATTAAACCCAAAGCAGAACTAGAGGAAGAACCCAGAAAAGGTCTATTAGCCCGTATCTTTGGTATCATCGGTATTATCATTGGTGGTATAGCAATAATGTGGGGAATAATTGCTAGACCGGAATTTGGCGATTTAAGCACTAAATATGAATATTTTATAGATAATTTGCAGCATAACCGAGTAACTATTGCTTTTTGCGTTGATTTAGTCTTATTTACTATCTTTCAAACTGTCTTAATGGGAGAAATTGAACCACCCCATAGCGGAAAACGCTGGTTAAGATTTATACCATTTTTGGGATTAGCGGTTTGGTTATTAATTTAAGTTAACTTGAGTTAAGTTAGGTTAAATAGTCAAAAATACTGAGATTAACGTTGTTACGGGAAATTATTTACGTAATATTAACATTCTTTAGATTTTTTTTTAGTATAAATACACAATTATTATTACTAGACAGATATGAATACGTATATAATAGTCTAGTTACTTAGATTAGTAAGGATTAAAAATGTTCCAACTAAAATCAAATGCTTCCGTAGAGAGTATCCCACAATTATCTACCAGTGTTGTTAGTAGCAATTACTTTGATTTAAAAATTCAAGCATGGAAAAGTGAGTTAAAGAATATGGAACTAGAAATATCCGCAATAGAAGATATAACCTGGACAAATTTATTGAGCAAATTTTTTCAAAATCAAAACTTAGATGATTTGTATAAACAGCTTAATCAAATTAGTATAGAAGTAAATAATTTATTAGATCATGAAATATCGGTTATCTTCATAAAAAGTTCTGAAAACTATACTTTCTATTTTGCGAAGATGCAAGAAATCCTGAGCGCTGTTAAAATGTCTATGGAACAGTTATATAAAAAGGATTTGAAAGTATTTATTTTTAACTGGAAATTAGATTCCATGCTACTATAGTCAGATGCGATAATTTTGGGTATTTAATTTTTGAGTAGCTACAGCATTTTCGACGTAAATGAGGAACAAATTTACATCAGAAAGCCTTATAAAAAAAAGGATTTTCAAGCTGATAGATGCTATATGATTATTTCCTGTTCTCAGTCCTAGTGTTTATTGGTCTGATTTGTAAATGTTTGATTTTTGAGATGTTTGATAATGATTAACTACCCCACATAAAGCACCTAAAAATACCCAAAATAAGGTACTTAACCTCAAATCAAAAGTAGTGACATCTACCATATTAAAAATAATCCAACCAATAAAAGCAAGAAGATAACTAAAAAATATTGTTTTATTTTCTAGTTCTAAATATTTGGATTTCCACAGAGTTTGACTAGAGGTAATTAAGATCCAAATTAACAACCCACAAAATAATAAAGTAGTAATTAATCCAGTTTCTGCTGATAACATTAAAAATAGATTATGGGGATGACCTAAATCTATTTGCATTTTAGCTTTATAAAGTCCGCTAAAACTGCGTAAACCCCAACCAGTTAAAGGTTGTTGTTGGGTTAAATTCCAAGCAAATTCCCATTGAGTTTTTCGCATTAATGCCACTGGGCGATTAGGAAACATTTGATCATTTAATCTAGCCCAGATAAAATAGGGAACAAAACGACGGAAAAAATCAGCAATTCCTGTAGGTGCAAAGGCGGCTAATAAAACACTGGTAACTACACCGAAAAAACCACCCACAATTAACCGCCAACCTTGATATAAAGCATAAGCTACACAGGTAAGAATTGCTATACTCCAAGCGTTTCTAGAATTAGTTAAAACCAAGGCTATAAAATTAGCAATTACTGTGATGGTTAAAAAAATAAAAGGACGATAATCAACAGTTTTCTGGTTTTTTATTGATTGTTTTATTTGTTGTTTTATCAGTTGATAATTTTCCAACCATAAACCCAAACCTAAAATAAAAATAGTGACTAAATAAGCAGCTAAAGTGTTAGCGTGCATGAGTACAGAAGACATCCTTCCTAGAGGTTCTCCTCCTGGGGAAATATGCCAATCTATTAATACCCAGAGGAATTGAAATCTGAAACCCCAACCTAAAAATAATTGTCCAAAACCAAGAATAATTACAGGTAAAGAACCACAAATCATAATCCAAGCAATTCGCCGTAATTGGGTAGTTGTTTGAATTAAAGAAGTTAAGCCAGTGAAGACAATAAAATAGGGTAAAAGGTTAAATAAACCCAAAAAAGCCTCTAATTTATGTTGAGCAAATCCTGTAGTGATTAACAATAAGAAACTTAAAATTGCAAATCCTTGATTGAGGGGGTTTTTAATCAGGTTTTGGTATTTTTTTCCCCAAGTAATTAAAGCTGCTAAAGCAATTGTCACAGCCCCCAAAAATGGGTTAATTGGAAAGACAACTAAGCCAAATTGAAGACTGTTCCAAGGAAATTGTAAAGTAGAATCTGGGTGATAAAAACCTTGTTTCAATTAAGCAAACTCCCAAGATTCTGTACGGGTGAGGCGAATTTGTGCCAGGGTGAAAATAGTGGGAATAATGCGACCATAATTTGTGGCGATCGCCCGCCAACCCAAATCAGCAAAAAACCAAGCCCACATCATTGGACCAACCACAGCAAACACAGTCCTCACAGCAGTATAACGGGCAGCATTAATAGTCATTCCCCGTCTTGCCATTTGTGCAGTTACATAACTTTGAAACTGTTTACTAGCTAACTGTGTACCTGTTTTTGTTGCTTCTCTAGCTACTTGATAATTAGCAAAATGAATTGCAAATTGACGGGCAATTTGTTGGAGTACAAAAGGTTGAATCACAGAAGTTACAGCCAAAGCACTACCACCTTTAAAAATCAATCCCAAAGGATCTTTTTGTAGAGATAAAGGTAAAGGTTGTTGAATATCGGATTGAATTAAATGAGTTTGTATTTTAGCAGTTAATTTTTGTTTTTCTGGTTCTGGTAACTTTTTCCAAACTTTCCCTAACAGATGTAAAAATACCTCAGCTTCTAAATCAACCGTTGCCAAATGATCAGAGTAAGGAATCTTCAAATACTTACAAACTTGAATAAGTGCTTGGCGATAAGTAACAGTTTCCGTCCGTCCACGTAATACCGTCATTCCATCAGCAGCCAAAAACCGAAACCGATCTTCCAGTGCATCTAACCAAGCGTGACGATCTTGGCTTTGTACCTCAATAGGTTCAGGTGTGTGAACATAATCTAAGGGGTTAAACTTACGACTAAACAAAATAGCTGTTAAATCTTGGAGTTCTTCCTCCGTAGCCAATTCCAGAACATCCCTTAATTCATCCAATTTCCCAACCTCCTTTTGATCTAAATAGTCTGTTACCTATTCTACTATTAGCTTTTAGTTGTTATTGTCAAAGTTCAAATATCAATCATGTCCAATTCTCATCTCGTTGAAGTCATCGTTATTGGTGCGGGTATCTCTGGTTTAGTTTGCGCCCAACGCTTACGTCAAGCTGGTTATTCAGTGTTGGTACTAGAAAAATCCCGTGGTGTGGGGGGAAGAGTCGCTACCCGAAGGTTGCATGATACCTGTGCTGATCATGGTGCTTGTTATCTTAAACCCAAAGGTGAACAATTAACTAAATTTATGGATATTTTGCGCGATCAGCAAATCATCCAACTTTGGACAGATACAGTTTACCAACATCAACCCATCACAGGGTTAATTACTCAAAGTTCCGCAAACTGTTATATTGCACCAGAAGGAATGAACGCGATCGCCAAATTCCTCGGACAACAATTAAACCTACAAATTGCCCAGCGAGTAATCAAAATTAATCTTTCTCAAGAAAATACTTGGTGTCTCACCACAGAAAATAACGAACAATTTCACACCCAAGCCCTAATAGTTGCCATTCCGGCCCCCCAAGCCCAAGAATTATTAGTACCATTAGGCGAAAATCTCTTAGGCACTGAATTTATCAGCCATCTTCAATCTGTGGAATTTGATCCCTGCATCAGCGTCATGGCCGGATATCCCAGTCACTCCCAACCTTTACCAACATGGAAAGCTTTAACCTTTCATGATCATCCCCAACTAGGTTGGATCGGATTGGATAGCAGTAAGCGTCAACAACCACAACAACCCCAATCACAAAAACCCCATTTTGTGGTTCAAAGCAGCGCCGACTTTGCCCAACAACATCTAGAAACCCAAGACTTACAACCAGTCGGGCAGCAAATGTTAAAACAAGCCGCAAAACACTTAAAACTGTCTTGGCTAGAAAATCCTGAATGGGCTACAGTACATCGCTGGCGCTACGCCTTTCCGCGCACTCCCCTAGATATTGCTTGTTTACCTGCCCAAACTCCCCTACCTTTAGTTTGTACCGGTGACTGGTGTGGAGGGCGTTTAATTGAAGGCGCGTTTTTATCAGGATTAGCCGCAGCCCAAGAACTTGATCAAAAAATGGGTAATCAACTGTCCACAACAAAAGACTTTCTAGATTTTGTCAGCACATTTTCTGCCAACATCAGAAGAAGAGGAATAGATAGTTTTCAAAGAGAAAAGCTATCGTAGTTTACATTAGTTAAGAGCAGACAAAATTGATCCCTAATGTTAATGCGTAGATTTGTGTAGTTTCTTGCTATTTTTATCTAAACATTGGAATAATAGTAAATGTCTCTCATTTGACATTTAACTATAACAAGTAGCTAAACCTGTCAGAACTCCCTGGGTATTTTCAGCAAATATTCAGTAGATATAGATGAAGAAATTAAACAAAAATCTACACTAGCAAACTGGTATTTTGCTAACTTTCAACTTGATATTAGTAGTCAGAAATTCGACATCATCAACATTCTTTGACTACCTATGATCAAAAACCCTAAATCTCCCTCTACCCTTATCATTCCCTGCATAACCTCAACTTAATTAACTGTATTCAATACGGAGATAATACAATGAGAACCGTAGTTAAATTAACACAAGAATATATTATTGGTGAGATTGAAAGTGTTTTAGACACATATCCATATCAACCTTATCAACAAGCTTTTGCAATTCCTGATTTACACCAAGAATTAATTAATTTCGTAATCAATCGTTTACCGGGGTTTTCCAGTCAATTTACTGATCATGAAATCCTATTAAATGAAACCAACGAAGCAGAAACAGAAGACTCTTTTCATCACAAATTATCACGCAACCCTTTAGAACAAAAATTGCATCTACAAAATTTGATTAATCAAGGTATTTCCTCAATCATACAGCAAAAATCAGAATTGATTAGTCATCATCTTTGTGAAACAGTTCAACCCGGTTGTCAACCTTCTAGCTGGTTTGGCTAATTCCCATTTAATAGGGAACAGGGAATAGGCAAAAGGCAAAATAAAAATCTCTGTATTTCTTACCTGTTAACTGATCATTCCTGTTCCCTCTCCCAAATATAAAAATATAAAATTTATTATGTTTATTTTGCATTACTACTTAGGGCTTGCTAATAGCGTAGCGTGGCGTTAGCCATATAAACCCAAAAACCTGATAAATCAAAGGTTTGAGGTGGTCAGTGAGCTTGCGGTCAGTGAGCTTCTCGAAGTGTCGAACTGCTGAACACGAGGAAATAAAGTGCAAGATTTTTGAAGGTTAGACCTGAAAAACTGTGCATTTTGGGACTAAGAAATCCCAAAATTTGGGGATGACAGATAGCTGAAACTATTCCCTATTCCCTATTCCCTATTCCCTACCTCCACGAAAAGACTTTTTCAGCAAACCCTACTTATTATTTGTTTGCAAAACTTAAATTTAATTAACATTCTCAGGGTTCTCATTTACTAGAATACTTGTATATAATTTTGTTGCCATATATACTATATTTAATGCGTCTACAGTCAACTTATAGTAAATTAAAAAAAAATAGCTGGCGAGAAGTTAACAATGTCAACAGTTAAACTTGAACTGCAATTATCTTCACAGGAATTACTCAGTGCTGTTGAGCAGTTAAATGAGTCAGAATTTGAAGAATTTGTATCTCAAATCATCATCTTACACACCCAGAGAAAATCGGAGAAATTAATCAAACAAGAACAAGAACATTTAGGAAATAACAATCATAATCATAATTATGACAGTCACACTTACTACAAGCAACCTAGCATAAAAGCAACAAAACAAATGACAGATGATGAATACAAAGAGTTATTACGTTTAAGTGAACAAATAGATCAACTCCAAGCTCATCGCTTTGAATATTTAACAGCATTAGCTAATTTGCATGGAGTTTCTTTAACCGAATTAATGAAAAGTTTAGGTTTTCAAACTTGAAATCCTTGACGTAATTTCTATTTCCCGATGACGATGATTACCGACAATACACTCAATCAAACTTTCCGCAATTTCCACCGATGTCATCACTAATTTCTGTTCCATATTGCCATCACCACCCTCATCACTAACTTGACTATAAATATGAGGATTAGAAAGCATAGCCGCTAATATTTGAGCAGAAATATTTTTCAGATCATCATTATGCTTACTCATTAACTTATCTCCTACCAATCTAAAGGGGGTTCAATCATTGTCGTTGAGCTTTTACCAGCACAAACACCAGGCTTATCAACTATTTTCACCGTACTGGCTTGAGGTCCATTTTCACCTTCTTCTGGAGAGAAATGTACACCAGTGCCAATTTCTAAACGTTCAAAATCATGATTTAAAACACTATTCTCATGGAAATAAATTTCTCTACCTTCTAAATTTTTTAAAAAACCATAGCCATTTTCTCGAAATAATTTAGTCACAAAACCTATATTTTCTTGAGCTTCTTCATATCTACCAGCCTTCTCACTAGCACGTTGTAATTGAGTCAGTTTTGTTAACTGCTGTCGCATAGCATCAAAAGTCTGTCTGATCACAGCATCCAATGGTTCATATTGAATACTTTCCCCAGGGTTTCTTTGTGCGACTAATTCATGTCCTGGAGGAATAGTTAAATCAATTCTCACCCGATAAGGTGAACCACTACGAGGACGATCATGGATTTTTTCTATAGTAATATGACAGCTATTAATGTAATTACAAATATGTTCTAACTTTGCTATTTTCTCCTGTAATAAATTATCAATTGCCTGAGTTTTATCTACATTTCGATAGGTGATTTCTGGCGGTATTTTCATATTATGAACATCTTTCCCCCATTAGCTATTTCCTATTTTAATTATCATCATAATCACAATCATCTAACTTCAAGATAGATATTTTCAACTGATAGATATACCCTCAGAAATACGTAGGGGCAACCCCCTGTGGTTGCCCTCCTGTGGTTGCCCTCCTGTGGTTGCCCTCCTGTGGTTGCCCTCCTGTGGTTGCCCTCCTGTGGTTGCCCTCCTGTGGTTGCCCTCCTGTGGTTGCCC
>RDXV01000181.1 GCA_004292695.1 Nostocales cyanobacterium
TTTCATATCTCCACAGATACTAAAAGGTTGACAGGGAAAACCAGCAAATAAAATATCATGTTCAGGAATATCTTGAGTGTCTATTTTGGTAATGTCTCCTGCGGGTGTTTCACCAAAATTTGCAGCATAGATTTTTTGAACATCAGGATCTATATCACTGGAAAAAACACATAATGGTTGAATATTAAACTCTTGACATACCATTTCTGTAGCAATTCTAAATCCACCCATTCCACAAAATAAGTCAATAAATTTAAGTTGATTGAGTGAAGTATTTGTTTTGGATTTGTGCATTTATTTTTTATTGGCTGGTGTGTAGCATATAATCATCGAAGAAAGCTATTCATCAATATCCACTGCCAAATCTTCAAAATTAGTAATTTTAACTTCCACATCAGGGAAGATTGCTGTGATTTCTAACTCTCCTCCCATAGCTCTAATAACTTGTCGGAGATGACTGACATACATATCAGTACGATTTTCTAATCTAGAAATAGCAGGTTGTTGAACTTGTAACTTTTCAGCTAATTGAGCTTGAGATATTTTTAGCGCTTGGCGTAATTCAGCTAATGCCATTTCCTCTTTTAATTTAGCTGTTTGATTCGCAATTTTGGCTTTTCTCTCTGCGGAGAAATTTTTAGTCAGATTACTAAACTTTTTATGTCCTGTCATATTAAACCCTCCCGATTAATTTCTTCCAGATATTCCTCATAAATGAGAATTTTTTGAACCTTTAACATCGGATGAATAAGGAAAGGGTAATTGAGTTCCTTTTCCTTCCAGTAGTTGAACAATACTGACAATATCACCTTGTTGTTGTTCTGTAAGAGTTTGCCATCAAAGTTCAAAATCATTTGTGTATTCTATTTCCCAACTCACTGGCTATGATATTACGTTGATGTAATAAATTATAGTTCTAAACAGGTTAAATCACATCATAGAAATCTTCGTGATCAAAAACTTTCCTTTCTGGTGTCCAGAATTGTTAACATAATTTAAGATTAGATGTGAGAGCCTTGATTCAGTCCGAAACCTTAGAACTACTAGAATGGCATCGCCTTTGCCAGCATCTTTCCACCTTTGCGGCAACTAAGCTAGGGGCGATAGTCGCCCGCGATTTGCCGATCCCCACAACTCTAGAGGAAAGTAAGGAGTTGTTAGCGCAAACAAAAGAAGTCTATCAACTGGAAAGTCGGCTCACTCCCGGTTTATCCTTTGATGGTATAAAAGATATTGGTGATTCCTTAGAACGTGCCGAACTACAGGGTATTTTATCTGGGGAGGAATTGTTGGCGATCGCCACGACTCTCTATGGTGCGCGAAATTTACGGCGCTTAATTGAAAACCAAGAAAATGTACCGATTTTAACAGAATTAGTATCCGAGTTACGAACTTATCCCGAAATAGAACAGGAAATTCACCGTTGTATTGATGAACGAGCGCAAGTTACAGATCGTGCGAGTCAGAAATTAGGGGAAATTCGGGAGAGTTTGCGGAGTTTACGCAGTCAAATCACCCGTAAATTACAAAACATCATCCAGGTAAAATCCAACGCTTTACAAGAACAGATTATTACCCAACGAGGCGATCGCTATGTTCTGGCAGTAAAAGCTCCGCAAAAAGACGCAATTCCTGGTATTGTTCACGACACATCAACCAGTGGCGCAACTTTATATATTGAGCCTAACAGCATCGTGCAAATGGGCAACCAATTACGCCAAGCTGTAAAAAGAGAACAAGCGGAAGAAGAAATTATACGTAGAAAATTAACAGAACAAATCGCCGCTGTTATCCCTGATTTAGAAAAACTCTTAGTAATTATCACCACCTTAGATTTAGCCACAGCCAAAGCTAGATATAGTTTTTGGCTTGGTGCAAATCCGCCCCGCTTGATTGCACCCCAAAGTGAGGAAATAATTACCCTACGGCAATTACGGCATCCTTTGTTAGTTTGGCAACAACAACATGAACAGGGACATTCCGTAGTTCCCGTTGATTTAATCATCAGTCCCCATATTAAAGTCGTGACCATTACCGGACCAAATACTGGGGGGAAAACAGTAACTTTAAAAACCTTGGGTTTAGCTGCTGTCATGGCTAAAGTAGGTTTATTTGTTCCTGCCCGTGAACCAGTAGAAATACCTTGGTTTAGTCAGATTTTAGCTGATATTGGCGATGAACAATCATTACAACAGAGTTTATCCACCTTCTCCGGGCATATTCGCCGCATTAGTCGGATTTTAGACGCTTTAAGTCAGGAGTCAGGAGATCGAGGAGTCAGGAGATCAAGGAGTCAGGAGATCAAGGAGTCAGGAGATCAAGGAGTCAGGAGATCAGGGAGTCAGGAGATCAAGGAGTCAGTAATAAATTTACCAATCCCCAGTCACCAGTCACCAGTCACCAGTCACCAATCCCTAGTATTACTAGACGAAGTGGGCGCAGGTACAGATCCGGCAGAAGGTAGTGCATTGGCGATCGCCCTCCTGAAATATTTAGCTGATCATGCCCAGTTAACCATTGCTACCACGCACTTTGGGGAATTAAAAGCCTTAAAATATGATGATGTTAGGTTTGAAAATGCCTCAGTAGAATTTAACGAAGCCACCCTTTCCCCCACTTACAGATTATTATGGGGTATTCCTGGTCGTTCCAACGCTTTAACCATTGCCCTACGCTTGGGTTTAAAACCGGAAGTCATCGAAGCCGCTAAAACCCAAGTCGGAGAAAGCACAGACGAAGTAAATCAGGTAATTGCCGGGTTAGAAGCGCAAAGAAAAAGTCAAGAAACCAAAGCCGCCGAAGCAGAGAAACTATTAAAACAAGCGGAAAAATTCTACAAAGAAGTTGCCCAAAAAGCAGCAGCATTACAAGAGAGGGAAAAAGACTTAAAAGCCTCCCAGGAAATAGCAGTACAAAAAGCCATCCAGGAAGCGAAGGGAGAAATAGCCCAAGTTATTCGTAACCTACAAAAAGGAAAACCCACCGCCCAAGATGCCCAAAAAGCAACAGCAGCAGTAAATAAAATTGCCGAGAAATATCAACCAGTTGCAGAACCAAAGCCAAAACCAGGGTTTATGCCCAAAATAGGCGATCGCCTCCGCATCCCCAAACTAGGGCAAACCGCCGAAGTCATCACCGCCCCCAACGAAGACGGAGAATTAACGGTACGGTTTGGGATCATGAAAATGACAGTACAGTTATCAGATGTAGAATCATTAGACGGACAAAAAGCCGAACCCATCAACAAACCAAAACCAGCCCCAGTAACCACACCAGAACCAAAACCAGCCCTAGCCATTCGTACCTCAAAAAATACAGTAGATTTACGCGGAAAACGGGTTGCAGACGCTGAATATATTCTAGATAAAGCCATATCTGAAGCAGCAGGACCGCTTTGGATCATTCACGGACACGGAACTGGTAAACTCAAGCAGGGAGTTCACACCTTTTTGCAACAACACCCCAGAGTCAGCCACTATGAAAGCGCCGAACAAGCAGATGGTGGTTCTGGTGTGACTATCGCTCATGTCGGATAGGAGATCAAGGAGTCAGGAGTTCTAGGAGTCAGGAGTATAGCTTCGCCACGCTTCGTTACCAATTACCAATTACCCATTACCAATTACCAATTCTCACTCTTTACCAAAAACTTACGAATTTCTCATATTGCAACAAAAAATTTTCATCTAAAGTAAAACCAAGATACCCGCTGTTGACTAAACTGATTTAAGGCTATTTGAAAATGCAGCAATTTTCATACTTGATGGTCTGTTTCAAAAAAGGTAACAGCAATAGCCATTATTCGCCTGATATCCTATGCTAAAAGTTATGCAATCGGCCACCAATTCAGCTACATCTAATTCTCAGTGGGAAGAATTAAGCAAATTTCCCACACCAAATTCAGGTGCATGGGACAACATTAAAACCCAACTAGATTTGATTCTCTTAGCACTGGAAACCTTAACTGGACTGGGTTCAGATTCCATGTTATCCGCTGCCATCAATCTGCATCTAGAGTCAAAATTACCAGATCGAGTAGCACTGTGGCGACTACGCCAATCTAACCCCATTCGTAAAGGCCAAGGTGGAAGGAAAAAACTAGATGTAGATGAGGCACGATCGCTGGTTTTAATTACCTGTTATTTAGCTAAACAACATCAAGAATTAATTCGCCGTGCAGTAGGGTTATTAGAAAAAATAGCCGCCAAAAATCAAGAACCACATCAAAACGCCTTACTGGGAGATTACATAGACGCTTTCTGTAACACCTATCAAGAAAGGATGGAAGAAGATGAAACAATCTCCACAGATGTACTTACTAATTTAGCGATAAAATTACTGGTAGACTTGCTTTTTTATAGTTCTCCTACTGGACATCGCCGCCTGTGGTTAACTCTACTGGATCGTTCAACAAAAGATTTTTAGTGAGAACGATTTGAGATTTATTAATTACTGATCTTATCGAAAATTTGCCAATTTACTGTGTCCCTATTCCTATTCTTGCTATGCCTGGATCAAATTCTGTTATTCGTCGTTACACACCCCCCACTTGTACATTAGAAATCTTGGCGCAAAGCTCACCTTTATCCCGTTGGATGGGGAAAACTGTCCTCAATCAACTGCGTTTTCAACTACACTTTGATGATCCCACATTACCGGAAGAAAATAAAATTACCATCCAAGGAGATCGGGATCAAATCGAGGCTTTATGTCATGCTGTCACTAATTATGTCCAAGAACTATTACAAAAATCAGCAGATAACTTTTGTCTGACTTCTTTAGAGTCTCAACCATCCACAAAAACTTCTCCCGAAGCAGAATTATCTAATCAAGATCAACCAGAATTAACAGATCCCCAAACTACCCCTGCTAATAAAAGTAAAAATACCACCGGGATGGGGATTTTAGAAGCGACAATTTACCTAGAAGCAGCAGAAAATTTAACTCATAAATTATATCTAGGTTCTTTAGCCAACCAAACAACAGGTTCTATAATTCAACTTAGTTTATTACAATTATTTGACTTAGCCTCTGCTTTAGATGAATATGCTACTGATGTAATTACATTACCAAATCTCAATGATGAAAATTCTGACTCCAAGCCAGTTTTCACACTTCCAGCATGGACACCTGTAGCAGCGATGATAGTATTAGCTTTAGGTTTAACACCTTTAACTTGGCAATATGCAAACAACATCAAAAACAATCAGCCAAAAACAGCTAAAAATACCCCATCAACACCAGAACAAGTAGCACTTGAACCTTCACCATTTGCAGGTTTAGAAACAGCCAAAAATATACCTAATCCTGCTAGTAATAGTAATAGTATTAATTTACCTAATTTAGATTCTGTTACACCACTACCACAATCTAACACAATTCCCACGCCTCTATTAACACCGGATGTTGGCGTTGCACCCCCAATTCAAATACCACCCAGAAATACTGAAAATATACCACGAATATCTCAACCAGTAATTCCTCCCATTCTCCCACCTACATCAACAGCAAATGCACAAAAAAGTGCTACTGAAATTATTCAATCTGCCCGCATTTCAGGAGAAAATAAATCTCGTAATCTACCATCTCAAATTTCTCCTAGCTCATACAAAATACCTGAATCTGTAACTAAATTCCCTAATGATCTAGAAACACTTACTATAGACAACGTTTCCTCACTACCACAACCACAATTAAATGGAGATAATAATTCCTTAGACACTGCTAATAATCTCCAAAATAGTAATGATTTAGTATCAAGGTTAAGAAGTTCCAAAATAACAACACAACCTACAAAATTAGCAGCAGAAGAAAATAAACTCTTTGATAGTCCTCAAGTAGCCGAAGCCAGAACATTTTTACAAAAGAATTGGCAACCACCAGCAGGTTTATCAGAAACACTAGAATATAGTTTAATTTTAGGTGTTGATGGTACAATTGAAAGAATTTTACCATTAAATAAAGCAGCCAGAGATTTTGTAGATAATACTGGCTTACCGGAAATTGGTAAACCCTTTGTTTCTACTAATAAAGCCGGTCAAAATCTCAAATTAAGAGCCGTTTTTAGTCCTGATGGTAAAGTTAAAACCTTTGTAGAAAAACAATAGAAAAACAATAGAAAAACAATAATTTCTTTGGTTTGCTGACAAGGTTATCTGTAAGGGTTAGAAGTTCAGGAGTTCAAGGAGTTCCAGGAGTTTCTTGATTTTGAAATTCTGTAAATATAGCTGTAGTCAAAAGATAATAAACTCTACACCCCACACCCACATCTACGCAGATGATAAGTAGGAAATGTCCCATATCCTTTGCTTCTAGTTCCGCAACAGCACCGAGAAAATATTTAATATATTGCGGTATTTGTTCTTCAATTAATTGGGAATATTTGACTACATCAGCAAATAAAATAGCCATTAATTCCCTTGAGTCACTTTCATGATTTGATGGGTAAATATCATTGATTTGCAATTGATTAATTGCGGTTAAATTTAAAGTATTTTCAGATATAGTTACTTCTTGTTTTAAAGATTGTAAATTAATGATTTCTGGTTGATAACCCCATTCTTGCCACATTTTCACAGTAGAAGCTGTACCACCAATTCCATCACCAGGTTTACCATCCCAAACTGCTAAATGTAGTAATTCAGTATCTAATAATTCCGCTCGCATTTTTCCTAACCCATGTACAACTCGGTTAGAATATTCATAATACCTTCAAAGCGAGCTTTTTCACTACCTACCGCCACTGCCCAAGGGACTGTTTCTTTCAAGGTATCTTTGAGTAAAGAACTGGGATTAACTGGGGGAATTTCTGGCAAAAAGCGATCGCCTTCAACAATTGTCAGTTGAAAATCATCTACAGCTTTACTGAGAGTAAATTTACTGTAAGGCATAAAGTTTTTCTCCATCTGTCATTTACGGGCAACCCCCTGTATTTGACCCAAAAAACAAGGGTAGGCACGGGGGCGCTACCCCTACATCATCCTGTAAATCCTCAAATCCTGGACATCCTGATTCTGACAAAAAATTTTGACTTTTGACTTTTGACTTTTGACTTCCCAAAGAGTGTCCTGATTCTGACAAATTTACCAATCACTTTTTCGAGTACCAACCATCGCATAAAGTCCTATCATCTTTACTGACATTAGGATTATAGGTTAAATAATCCCGTACCCAATCACAACTATCTCCAAGTAACTGATCTAAACTCTTTACAGTCCGTAGGAAATGAAAGCATCGTATAATTTCATTTTCTGTCCCTGGTATTTTTTCAGATTATAATAGATAGTTGACAGTTGACAGTTGACAGTTGACAGTTGACAGTTGACAGTGATTCAGTAGAATTAACTAATGACTAATGACTAATGACTAATGACTAATGACTAATGACTAATAACTAATGACTAATAACTAATGACTAATGACTAATAACTAATGACTAATGACTAAATAAAAAATAAAGGCTGGAATTGACTTCCAACCCTTGAAAATGTTATTTTCTAAATATTTGCAGTTGTTAAGTTTTTAGGATTGTTTGTTTCTGGATTTTTGCTTTCTGCGTCGCTTTTCTGTGGTAGCTACTGCACGGTCTACAGGATAACCCACTACAGGAATAACCTGATATCTGCGATCTTCCTCTAGGTTTTTTAATTCGGTATAATCAACCCAGTGGATACAATCTACAGGACAGGTATCTATTGCTTCCTGAACTATTTCTTCTGAGTCTCCATCTTGACGAATTACACGCGATCGCCCATAATCTGGTTCAATATAGAATGTATTACGGGCAATGTGGGCGCAATGTTTACAACCTATGCAAGTAATTTCATCCACATAAACGCCTCGCTGTCGCAGCACTCCCCCCAATTCCGGTTCTAAACCAGAATATTCTGGTTCATCTCGCAAAAAACCGCCTAATTCTGGTTCTAGACCGGAAGGATTATTGTCTAGATTATGCTCTAAATTCTCTGGGAAGGGCTGCAATTGTGACATTATGCACTCCAGCGCTGTACTACTAAACGAATTGAACCATCTGCATTTTTCTGTTCTTCAGCAACTTGAAAACCAACTTTTGTGGTTTCTTTCATTACTGTTTGGTAAGCATAACGTTGGGTAATTTGACGCAAAAATCCATCTACTGATAAATTTTGTTGCCAGTATTGCAAGTCTGCTACCAGTTCATATTCCTGACCATTCCATCTAAAACCAATGTCATAACCATTTTCTTGCTCAATGGTAACTTCGGCTGGGTGAGTCTGTCCACGATAACCACGTACTTCACGGAGTCCTGGTTTCCAGTCTATTCCTAAGTCGGAAAGTGCATCCTGTAAGGATTCTAAGTTGCGAATTTGGGTTTTGATTTGGCTAAAATGTGACATGGCGGTTTGTATTCAATGAAAGTAAAGATGTGGGAAAATTTACCATTCGCTAAAAGCAGTTTGGGTATTTGCTACACTAGATTCTTGGGTAGCATTGTTAGCGAAAAACTCTGAGGTTGGTTGCTGACTCACCACTCGTCCTAGCTGCGCTTCTATCGCTGCTGTTACTTCAGCGCAGGAAGCACCGATTATACCAGTGACTTTCTCTTGTACCCGACCATCTGGATAGATTATGAATTCTAATGTTTCCATTCTTTGAGTGCCAACTTTGATGTTACCCTTGAATTACACTGCTTCAGCGGGGTTAATGTTTTCATTGCTGAAGGAACTTAATAACAACGTTGCCATTGGTTAATAATGTTCCATCTTTCAATATATATATCTTAATTTCTTTACGAAAATTATTATTGCCGTTAGCAGTTACGTTCGTTATTTCTTAGTTTCCCTTAACCTGATCAATTAGTCAAGTTCCCATAATTATCTGGGGTGTAATTATCCTTAACCTTGAATTTACAGGGTTTTTGACTACAAACTCCTCCAGGATAAATTCTGAAGATATTCTAAATATTATTGAAAATATTTATCATTACCATTGGGATCAGGTAAGTATAGAGGCGATCATTTGTCTCTGTAATTACAATACGTTTAATGCTAAGTCAGTATCACAAAATTTTATGGGAATACCACTGCTGTTAACTATCACACCATCTAATTTTAATACATCTTCATCTACAGAAATAACAAATTCTGCGTCAAATTTAATCGCACTAGCAACATGAAGCGCATCAGCCGCACGGATTCCTCTAACATAAAGTTCCATATTGTTTAACTGTGCTTCCACAATTCCAGCGGTTAAATCCAGTACACTAATTCCAAAAAAAACCTAACTGCCATTACTGTTCGAGGTACAATAGAACGAGCTGCAAGAACTCTCAATGTACTGGCATTATTCATACCCTTAGCGACGGATGTTAATTGTTTAAACAAAGCTTCTTCTACTTCATAATATGTAAAACTGGATGTAACACCTGTATGTTTTGCAGCAACTAATTTTAAAACATCCTCTGCATCTTCAAATAATTTTTTTGGATCACGTCCACGACGTTCTGTAGTTCTGAGAGTTGATCCAGCGATCGCTTGTGGACTGAGATAGTCAATAAAAACACCCGTATCAATATAAACCTTCACACCTTAGTTCCCAATTCAGATAGTAATTGTTCAGGTGTAACTACTTGAGGTTTACTCTTTGATAAAGAACCTAATGCTTTACTTAATGCTTTATCATAAGTAACTAAATAGTCACATTCAGCAGCACTACTAAAAATTAAAATATCATTAGAATGAGCTATACGGTTACGAAGGTTTGCTGCATACTTGAGATATTCTTCTGCTTTCTGTAAATTTACAGGCATAATATTAACTTCTTCTTGAAGTTCATCCAGAATTTCCGGGTTTTTACTGGACTCGGTTAACAAAAAAAGCTCCTGTAATACTACGGGATTAATTGCTAACTGCACTTGCTTTAGAACCGCTGGAGAGAATAGTTCAGAACTAGGTGACTCACCACGTAAATAAGCAGCGATAACATTTGTGTCTAAAAAAACAAGAGGCAGATTTTTAGATGTTTCCATTTGAAAATCTCTTGTTAGGATTATGTTTTGTATTTACTTAATTGTACTTTAAAAATACTAGAGATGTAGATTAGATGAAAAAATTGCGATAATTACTATAGGAATCCGGTTTGATTCCTGAACATATCTGTGTAGGCAGGCAAGAGGCAAAAGGCAAGAGGCAAAGGGGTTTTATAAGATTTAGGTGTACGAAGT